>NZ_AP014809.1:650000-825000 GCF_002355515.1 Methylorubrum populi
GTCGCATCTACGAGGGCAAGGCGAAGGTCCTCTACGAGGGACCGGAGCCCGGCACGCTCATCCAGCATTTCAAGGACGACGCGACCGCCTTCAATGCAAAGAAGCACGAGGTGATCGACGGCAAGGGCGTGCTGAACAACCGGATCTCCGAGTTCGTTTTCCAGCACCTCAACGACATCGGCGTGCCGACCCACTTCATCCGCCGGCTCAACATGCGTGAGCAGTTGATCCGTGAGGTCGAGATCATTCCCCTCGAGGTGGTCGTGCGCAACGTGGCGGCGGGCTCGCTCGCCCAGCGGCTCGGGCTGGAGGAAGGCACCCAGCTGCCGCGCTCGATCATCGAGTTCTACTACAAGAACGATCAGCTCAACGACCCGATGGTGTCGGAGGAGCACATTACCGCGTTCGGCTGGGCGACGCCCCAGGAGATCGACGACATCATGGCGCTTGCCATCCGCGTCAACGACTTCCTGTCCGGCCTTTTCCTCGGCGTCGGCATCCGTCTCGTCGATTTCAAGATGGAGACCGGCCGCCTGTGGGAAGGCGACCTGATGCGCATCGTCGTCGCCGACGAGATCTCCCCGGATTCGTGCCGGCTGTGGGATATCAAGTCCTCGGACAAGCTCGACAAGGACCGCTTCCGCAAGGATCTGGGCGGTCTGATCGAGGCCTACACGGAAGTCGCCAAGCGCCTCGGCATCATGTCCGAGAACGAGAAGGTCCAGACCGGCGGTCCGCGCCTCGTGCAGTAAGATCCGCGCCTCAGCGCGGCTCGGCCGGCCCTAGTCCGGTCCAGCCGCGGCGCAGGCGCAGATGAGTCGAGAGGTCCGGATCGAAACCCGGATGATAGTGGGGGTCCTGCGCGAGCAGCGGCCCCCATCGCTTTTTGAACGCCTCGACCTCGCGGTGATGGCGCGCGGCGGCTTCCGGCGAGGGCCGCCGGCTCGCCGATTCCCGGTGGTGAAGCACGGCGCCACCGACGTAGAGCGTGCGCAGGCCGATCGCGTTCAGCCTCAGACAGAGATCGACGTCGTTGAAATCGATCGCGAAGGCCGACGCATCGAAACCGCCGACGCGGGTAAACTTGTCGGCCTCGATGACGAGGCAGGCGGCGGTCACGGCCGAGACGCTTCGGGTGGCGTACAGGGCGCCGAGGTAGCCCGCCGCCTCCCCGGCGAAGTGGCGGTGGCCGTGGGTCGCGAGACCGCCGGTGCCGAGCACGATGCCGCCGTGCTGGATGCGGCCCTCGCCATCGATCAACCGGGCGCCGACCGCACCGATCTCGGGACGCAACGCCTCGCGCGCCATGCGCTCCAGCCAGTCCGGCGCTTCCGCCTCGACGTCGTTGTTGATGAAAGCCAGGAGGCGCCCGCGCGCCTGCGCGGCGACCCGGTTGTTGATGCCGGCGAAGTCGAAGGGACCGGGACAGGCGACGATCCGCGCCGCGCCCTCCGCCTCGAGGGTGCGGAAATAGGCGAGCGTCGCGGGATCGCAGCTGCCGTTGTCGCAGATCAGGATCTCCTTGGCCGGCCACGTCGTACGGTGGCGCAGGCTCTCGATGCAGGGCCGGAGCAGGTCTAGCCGGTCGCGGGTCGGGACGATCAGACTGACCAGGGGGTGCGGCTCGGGCAGGGGGCTGTCGCGGCGGATCATGCCCCCCTCCGCGAGGACGATGCGCGTCCCCGCCGCCCCCGCGCGGTCGAGATCGCGCTCGACGGTCTTCAGACGGGCGCAGCGGCGCGCCTGTCGTCGCTCCACGCTCTCATCGCCATCGAACCGTCCGAACGAGAGGATGCGCGGCAGGTGGCGCACGGCGCCTGAGCCGAACCGGTCCGCAAGGTCGAGGGCGAGGTCGAGAGCGGCGGCGCCGGCCGTGGGGGCGGAACCGGCCACGCTGGCGCGGCGAAGGGCAATTACCGGCCCGAGATAATCGACCGATCGAAGGTAATCGCGATCGAAGGCCGGGCGCAGCAGCGGGAGCCAGGCATCGCCCGGCCCCGGGCCGTAGAGGGCGTCGCCGTACAGGGCGTGGAGATCCGGATCGGCGAAGGCTGCGGCGATGGCGGCGGAGGCGCCGGCGGCGATCCGCTGACCTTCGGCCGAGAGAAGAACGATCGGTTCTCCCTCCTGCGCGATGGCGATTCCGCCCGCTTCGTCGACCGCGACGTAGTCGATTCCCGCGGCGGCAAGGGCGGCCGGCGCCTCGGCGGATGGTACACGATCGGCGGGCCAGTGCAGGCGTTGGTAGGCGCCGACCAGGGCGATGAAGCGCTGAGCCGCTCGCAGGCGCCGGCCTGAGAGGCGAGCGAGCAGTATCGGCAGGAGCCGTCTCGGATGGCGCAGGGCCCGGAGGACGAGCGCGGAGCGTCCCGGCACGGGCTCGGACGCGAAGCGCAGCGCGTCCGGCAAGGCCGTGGGCGATGCCTCGCGGCGTGCCTCGGGCGCCCCGTCCGCGCTCATTCCAGCTCCTCGCCGAAGGTCGTGAGCGAAAGGGCCGGATGATAGAACGGATCGTGCCGGATCACCTCGCGCCAGCGCTCGGTGAAGGCGGCGGCCTCTCGCTCGAAGCGCGCGCGGGCGGCGCCGACCGGTCGGCCGCGGCTCACGGATTCGAGGTGGGAGAGTACGGCGTGGGGCGTCCACACCGTCTTCCATCCCCGTGCGCCGAGGCGCAGGCAGAAATCGATGTCGTTGAAGTCGATCGGGAAGGTCTCTTCGTCGAACCCGCCGACCGCGCGATACTTCTCCTGCGCCACGGCGAGACAGGCGGCCGTGACACCCGATCGCTCGTGCGCCACGTGCAGGCGATCGAGATGGCCGGGCGTGTCGGCGGGACGCCGCCGCAGGACGTGGCCGGCCTCACCGCCGAGGCCGACCACCACACCGGCGTGCTGGAGCCGTCCATCCTCGTAGAGGAGCTTCGCGCCGACGGCGCCGACTTCGGGCCGGGCCGCCTGGGCCACGAGGGCGTCGAGCCAATCCGGCCGCAGCACCGCCACGTCGTTGTTGAGCAGGACCAGGATCTCCCCGCCGGCCGACCGCGCGCCGGCATTGACCATCGCGGAGAAATTGAAGGGATGCGGATAGAGCTCGATCCGCACCCGGCGATCGGCGCGCAGCCGGTCGTAGAGCGCGAGCACCGCCGGCTCCGTCGAGCCGTTGTCCACGATGATCAGTTCGAGGGCGGGATAGTCGGTCTTTTCGAGGATCCCCTCGGTGACCCTTGTGATGAGGTCGAGCCGGTCGCGCGAGGGAATGATCACGCTGACCAGCGGTGCGGGCTCCGGACGCGGCCAGCTGAGATCGAGACGACCTTGGCGCAGTACCGCGCGGACCGGCGAATTCCGTGAGCGCAGATGCCGGTCGAGCCGCGACGCGCGGGCGGAGACAGGATCGGCGAGCGGCTCGCGGCGACACAGGATCCGCGGGATGTGAACGACGCGGGTTGCTGCGCCGGTCGCGAGGTCGAGGCCGAGACCCGCGTCCTCCGGGGAGCCCGCCGGCTCGACCGGCAACGCCGTGAGGAAGGAGCTCGCGACGAGGGCAGGCGCGCCGACATAGCCGGTGGCGAGGGCGAGATCGGGGCTCCAATCCGGCTTGAGGCGCGGCCTTATCGCCCGGCCTCCGATCTCCTCATCCGCGTAGACCAACTCGGCCGCCTCGGATTCGAAGCCCTTCGCGAGCAGTCTCAGAGCGTCCGGAGCCAGGACATCGCCGGGGCGCAGCATGCCGAAGAGGTCAGCCCCTCCGTACAGGCTCTGGATCGGGGAGGACGGATTCCAGCGGGCCGTTGCAACGCGCGGATCGATCCCCGCCGTTTGTGTCGGGGGGCCGTCATCCGTCCAGGCGACGAGCAGGGACCAGTTCCGATGGGTCTGGGCGCGCAGACTGGCCACGCTGCGCGCCACGGCATCGGCCCGCGCGAAGTCGGAGGGGAGGACGAGGCGGATCGAGGCGCCGGACGCGGGCTCGGTCGACGCCGGCCCGAACGGGCGCGCCGCCTTCCAGCCCCGATAGCGGCCGAGCGGCGTCACGGCACAGGCCCCGCGCAGGCTGTCGCGCCAGCGCCGTTCGTCGCGGGCGAGCCCGGCCCGCAGGGCCGCCGCGACGCGCACCGGCCGCTTGAGCAACGCTTCCGCGACGATGCTTCCGCTCCGACGCAGCCCGACCCGCTCCAGAACGAAGCCGGGCTCGGCGGCAATCTCGATGCCCTCGCAATCGCCAGGCAGGTAGCCGAGCCAATGGGCGCTGCCGAGTGCGAGCCCAGGCAGCACGAAGCTGTCGTGGCCGCCCTCGGCGCGCAGAAGGCGCAGCAGCGGTCGCAGCGGCCGGGCACGCGCCGGCAGCGTGTAGGTCAGAACGAGCCACCGCCCCTTCCGTGGAGTCCGGAACGCGTCAGGCAGGACGAGGCGGCGGTCGAAGAGCGGGTCGTCGGAGGGCGCAAGCGAGAACGGCGTCTCCCGGCCCCACCAGACATTCCACCCTGTGCCTCGCGGGGCATCAGAATAGGCGATGCCGTCCTCCGGCGTGTTCCGAGCCGTGCGGCGCGCGCGACGCGATCATTGCGATGCGATTATTGGCCGGCCGTCGCCTCGCCCTGCTCCGCCTCGGCGGTGGGCGTGGGCTTGCGGCGGCGCGCGACGGGCTTGGTCCGAGCCGCCGCGCCGGCGAGGGTCACCTCGATGTCGTAGCCTAGCGCCTTGTCGGCGGGCACGAAGAGATCGTTCTCGATCACCGTCGCTTCGCCCTGGGCGGCGCCGGCCGGAACGGTCACGGCGACGCGGTGGGTGCGCGCCATGATGGGCTGCTCGTTGTACTTCACGGCGATCGTCACCGGTGCCTCGAAGCGCCCGGCAGCGCCGGCCGGTCCGAGCAGGGCACGCAGCTCGACACCGACGCGCACCGCCACCGACCCATCCGGCCGCGCCTTGCACTCGCGGCTGAGCCGGCCGAACCCGATCTGGTACCGAAGGCGCCGGTTGTCGCCGGCGGCTCCCGCGAAAGCCTGAACGGCCGCGCCTCCATCCGGCACGAAGACCGGCGGGCAATAGACGTCGTCCGGATCCTGAGCGCGGGGCGCGGTGATGGAGGACGGGCCACCCTCGCCTCCGCCGCCGCCTCCGCCGAACATGTTCTTGAAGAAGCTGCCGGGCTCGGCACGCGCCAGATTCGGAGCGGCCAGCAGCAATCCGGCGAAAATGATCGAGGCTCTGCGCATCGTCTGACCGTTCCCTGCCCTTCCCTGGCGATCCGTCGAAGGCGCCGCCCCCAGCGGCCCTACTTGAGCGAGTCGAAGCCGGAGCCGAAGCCCTTCATCGAGACCGGGATGCCGACGCCCTCCTCCGGCGTCTGGAAGACGATGAAGGTCGACTGCGATCCATTGCGGAGCGATTTGATCAGGCCCTCATCCATCACCACCTCCGCGACGCAGCCGGTCGTCAGGCAGCGCACGAAGCTGGCGCGGCCGATATCGTTCTGATCGATCTTGAGGCCGAGACCGGAGGGAAGGAGCACACCGAGCGGAGCCACGACCCGCAGAAGGTAGCCGCGGTTGTCAGCGGTCTTCAGCACGATGACGACGAGGTTGAGGTTCGGCCGGTCCTCCGCCGCCACGTACTGCACCAGGGCGCATTGCTCGGCCTTGGCACCGGCCGGCGTCTCGCAGCGCAGCTGCCAGTCATCGAACGTCTTCCGCACGGTCCCCTGGGCCTGCGCGGCACCGCATCCGGCCAGGATCGCGGCCGCGGCCGCCAGCGCAAGACGGCGGCAGCTGACCGGCCGAACCGCGCGAACCACGCCCGCAAACAGACTCATACGAACTCCGATCGATCGCTTCTTGAGGCGGCGTCCGGTTCCGGGCGAGTGCCCTTCGCACTCACGCAGTCCTGGCGTTCGGAGGCGCCGCGCGGGCTCGGGCGTTGGGACCATGCAGGTGCCCCGGTGTCAAGCAAACGCGGCGAGCGTGTGTCGGGAATGGGGCAAAGCGGCTACCCCTGGCCGCCGCACTGCCCTAAAGTAAGGCCAAGCTCTCCATCACGAGGAACCCGCCATGCGCCGCCTCGCCTCCTCCCTCGCCCTTGCGACACTCGTCATCGCGCTCGGCGCCGGGGGGGCCTCAGCCCTCTCCCTCCCCTTCGAGGAGTCGGATTACCTGCCGCCCGAAGCCACGACGACCTATAACGAGCGCTCCCTCAACCATCAGGCGCCGCTCACCATCGAGCACCCGCCGGTGGAGCGGAACCCGCGCGGACGCCTTCGCGGCGATGCGGCGTCCATTGCCGGCTTCTGCCGTGACGGGGGCACTGTGCTGCGTCGCGACGCGTCGGGCCGCCCGACCTACCTCCGCCAGCGCGAGGTCTGTGAGAATGTCGCGCCCCGCACGATGTGGCCGGGCCACGTCGATCCGCGCCCGACCTGGCCGGCGGAGCCCGCCGCCGCGCGCAGCCGGGCGGTGGTGACGAAGTACTGAGACAAACGACAAGACGAAGACTGGGCCGACGCTCTCAGCCGAAACGGTGCAGCTCCGAGCCGTGCCGCTTCAGCCAGCGCTCCGCTTCCTCGACATGGGGGCAGAGTTCGTTGGCGAGCGCCCAGAAGCGCGGCGAATGGTTCATCTCCCGCAGGTGAGCCATCTCGTGGGCGACGAGATAGTCGAGCACCACCGGTGGCGCGAGGATGAGCCGCCAGGAGAAGTTCAGCTCGCCGCGGGCCGTGCAGGAGCCCCAGCGGCTGCGCGTGTCGCGCAGTGTTACCCGCGCCGGCCGCTGACCGAGCCGGGCCGCGTAAACCGCCACCGATTGCGACAGGTCGCGCCGCGCCTCCCGCATCAGGAACTCGCGGACGCGGCGCGGCATGTGGGCCGGATCACCCGGAACAGCGAGGATCGCGCTCGCGAAATCCGCCTCCGCCGTGCCGCGGCCCTCGCGCGGCACGATCCGGTGCGGCACTCCGCGCAGGGGGATGACCGAGCCCGCCGCGAACGGCACCCGCTCCGGCAGCTTGGCGAGGCGGGTGGCGATCCAGCCGCCATGGCTCTGAGCGAATTTCTGCGCCGTGGCGACCGACGAGCGGGTCGGCAGCGTCAGAACCACGGCGCCTGTCGCGCTGGAGACCCGCAGGGTCAGTCGGCGCGCGGCCGGCCGCCGCAGGATGGTGACGCGGAAGATCTGGCCCTCATGGGTGATCTCGATGTGATCCGGATCCGGCCGTCGCAACAGGGCGCGCGTCATAGCGGTGAACCTAGCCGCAGGCGGCCGGCTCAGCCATCCCAGCAATCCCTCTCTCACCGGAAATTCACCCGCCGGAAGCGCCCTCGCCCCGCGATCAGGCGCTTCCCTCCATCTCCCGCACGAAGCGGGCGATGCGCGGAGCGATGACGGAGCGGAAACGGGAGCCGTTGAACACGCCGTAATGCCCCACCTTCTCCTGCAGGTGATAGGCCTTACGGGCACCAGGCAGGTTCGGCGTGAGATCGAGCGCGGCCTTGGTCTGGCCGACGCCGGAAATGTCGTCGTTCTCGCCCTCGACGGCGAGGATGGCGCAGCGCCGAATGGCCGAGAGATCCACCGGCCGACCGGCATGGCGCATGAGCCCGCGCGGCAGGGCGTGATCGACGAACACCGTCTGCACGGTCTGAAGGTAAAACTCCGCCGTCAGGTCCATTACCGCGAGATACTCGTCGTAGAAGTCACGGTGCTTTTCCGCCGAGTCGCCGTCGCCGGTGACGAGATGGTGGAACATGTCGGTATGGGCGGTGACGTGGCGATCGAGGTTCATCGCCATGAAGCCCGAGAGCTGCAGGAAGCCCGGATAGACCCGGCGCATCGCTCCCGGATAGAGCGGCGGCACGACCGTGATGCAGTTCTTCTCGAACCAGCTCATGCCGCGCTCCTGCGCGAGACAGTTCACGGCGGTCGGCGAGCGGCGTGTGTCGATCGGTCCCCCCATCAGGGTCATGGAGACCGGCACCTCGGCCGAGTCCGCCGCTTCCATCAGCGCGACCGCGGCGAAGACCGGGACGGCGGGCTGGCAGACCGCCATGACGTGCAGGTCCGGCCCGAGGTCGCGGAACATCGCCTGCAGATAGTCGATATACGTGTCGAGATCGAAGCGACCGTCCAGCAGCGGCACCATCCGCGCGTCCGACCAGTCCGTGATGAAGACCCGGTGATTGGGCAGCATCGCCTCCACGGTGCCGCGCAGGAGCGTCGCGTAATGCCCCGACATCGGCGCCACGATCAGGAGCTTCGGCTGCGGCTCCGAAAGCCCCACCGGCAGCGCCCGGTCGAAGGCGATCACGCGTCCGAAGGGCCGCTGCCACACCACGCGCTCCGAGACCGGAACGGCCTGGCCGTCGATCACGGTCGTCGGCAGGCCGAAGGCCGGCTTGCCGTAGCGGCGCGTCACGCGCTCGAACATCTCGAGCGCGGCGGCGGTCGAGCGGGCATAGGGGCCGTAGGCGAAGGGGTTGCCCGGATTGCCGAGACTGTGCCGGGCCGCGTCCGCCGCGAGGCGGGCCGGCGTCAGCATCGCGCGCGCCGTCTCGTACCAGACATAGGCCAGATCCATCTCGGCACTCCTCGACTCGGCCGGCAGGTCGACCGTCAACGCACCGATCTTATCGTATGTTGCTTGCGGAGAAATCCGTCAAAATCGCGCGTCGAAGCTGATGCATCCATGGACAGGACGGTGGACGCGCTCCGCGGCAGCCCTATCGTAGCCGCAGGATGATGGAAGCGGCCCACGAAACCTTCACGCCAGCGGGCCGCCACTTGCGGCTCGACACCTTCGTGCGCCTGCGCTGGCTCGCGCTGACCGGGCAGAGCGCGGCAGTCGTGGGAGCCCAGTTCGGCCTCGGCCTCAATCTGCCCTTCGGCTGGTGCTTCCTCGTCATCGCCGCCTCGTGCTGGCTGAACCTGGCGCTGCGGATCCGTTTCCCCGCGAGCTATCGCCTGAGCGACGATTCCGCGGCGCTCCTGCTCGCCTTCGACATCGTGCAGCTCGCGGGCCTGCTGTTCCTCACCGGCGGCCTGCAGAACCCGTTCTCGCTCCTGTTCCTCGCTCCCGTCCTGATCTCGGCGACGGCCTTGCCTCCGGAGCGGACACTGGCCTTGGGCCTTCTGGCAGTGGGCCTCGCCACCCTGCTCGCCCTCGTCCACCGCCCCCTGCCCTGGTTCGCCGACGGGCGGATCGAGCTGCCCTTCCTCTACGTTTCAGGCGTGTGGACCGCGATCCTGCTCGGCACCGCCTTCACCGGCGTCTACGCGTGGCGGGTGGCTGAGGAGACGCGCCAGCTCGCCCGGGCGCTCGCGGCGACCGAGCTGGTGCTTGCCCGCGAGCAGCACCTGTCGCAGCTCGACGGTCTCGCCGCGGCGGCCGCCCACGAACTCGGAACGCCCCTCGGCACCATCATGGTCGTGGCCAAGGAACTCGACCGGCAGCTCGGCCCCACCGCCTCGCCGGCGATCGCCGAGGATCTGAGCCTTTTGCGCGATCAGGTCGACCGTTGCCGCGGCATCCTGTCGAAGCTCACCTCCATGGGCGAGGAGACCGAGGAGGGCGAGAGCTTCCTCCAGACCGTCACCTTCGGCCACCTCGTCGAGGAACTGGTGGCTCCCCAGCGCGCGCTCGGCATCGCGGTCGACGTCTCGAAGCAGGGCGAGGGCGCGGAGCCGGTCTGCCGGCGCAATGCCGGCGTCATGTTCGGGCTGGCCAACATCCTCGACAACGCCGTGGACTTCGCCGAATCGCGCGTCCTGATCGAGGCGCGCTGGTCGGCCGAGCGGGTGACGCTGACGATCCGCGACGACGGGCCGGGCTTTCCCAGCGAGGTGCTGCTGCGGGCCGGCGAACCCTACGTCACCACGCGAAGCCGCGGTCGCTCACGCAAGCCCGACGAGGCGGGCGGCGGCCTCGGGCTGGGGCTTTTCATCGCTAAGACGCTGATCGAGCGCTCCGGCGCGCAGCTTCTGCTGTCGAACATCACCGAAGCGGGGCAGCACGGCGCCCTGGTGCGAGTGACCTGGGCTCGTCACGTTTTCGAGAGGGAGGCGATTGCGCCCCATCGCGTTGCGCACAATTCTCTGCGACCTCTAACGGAACGCGATGCCGCACCCATATAATGCACATAGATGACACGAACCGACGAGGAGCGCCGCATGCTGACGCAGAGCGGGACGACGGTGCCAGGCTCGGACACCGCTTTTCTTTCCGAATCCGATCCACTTTCCGCCTTCAGTGATCGCAGTCTGCTGATCGTTGACGATGACAAGCCGTTCTCGACCCGCCTCGCCCGGGCGATGGAATCGCGCGGCTATGAAGTCCACGTGGCCGAGAGTGTCAGCGAGGGCGTCGCTGCCGTCGAGAACAAGGCGCCCGCCTTCGCCGTGATCGACATGCGGTTGGGCGATGGCAACGGGCTCGACGTGATCGCACGTCTCAAGGAACGCCGTCCCGAAGCTCGCGGCGTGATCCTCACCGGCTACGGCAACATCGCGACCGCCGTCACCGCGGTGAAGCTCGGCGCCTTCGACTATCTGGCCAAGCCTGCCGATGCCGACGAGATCCACGGTACGCTGATGGCGCAGCCGGGCGAGCGCGCCGATCCACCGGAAAATCCGATGTCGGCCGACCGGGTCCGGTGGGAGCATATCCAGCGCGTCTACGAGCTGTGCGGGCGCAACGTCTCGGAGACGGCCCGGCGCCTCAACATGCACCGACGGACCCTTCAGCGCATCCTCGCCAAGCGCGCGCCGCGCTGACGGAAACGGCGGCAGGATCGAGCATCGGACGGCCGGCGGACCACCGCCGGCCGTTTCTTTTTCCGGCCGCGTCGTCTCGGCCATTTCTGGAACGCGCGGGGAACCCTCGGCCGGAACGGTTGCGCCGGACACCGGCCTCGGGCTAGTTCGCCGGTCAATGGATTGAACGGGCTTACGCGGGAATGCGGAACCTCATCACTATACTCGGTCTGATGGTGCTGGTCGGCACGGAAGTGTTCGCCGCTGCCATCGCCGCCGGCTGGGCACTGGCCGGACTGCTCGACCTGGGCGACCGCGTCGGTCACATCCTCATGGGCCTCTTCAGCCTCGTCGCTGCCTGGATCATGGTCCAGCTGTGGCGCCGCGCGACCGAGGCCGAGCCGATCGGACCGGCCAAACACCGGTGAGAGGATTGCCGCGGTGACGCAGTCACGAAATCGCGATAGAATTTCGCTTTGCCGTGAGCAGCTTGTCAGCGGCCTCCGGTTCGCAAAGCTTAATCTCGTTTTCTCGCGCGCGGTCGAGCACCGGCTCCTCCGTTCCCGGCCTCACCGCCCTCACGCTGCGCGGGCCGCCCATCATCCAAACGAGTGCCTGTCATGAAAGCCCGCATCGTCGTCACTTTGAAGACCGGCGTTCTCGACCCGCAGGGCAAGGCGATCGAGGCGGCCCTGAAGTCGTTCGGGATCGATGAGGTCTCCGGCGTTCGCCAGGGCAAGGTCTTCGACTTGGAGGTCGCTTCCGAGAACCGCGAACAGGCCGAGGCAACTCTGAAGGCCGCCTGCGAGAAGTTGCTCGCGAACACCGTCGTCGAGAACTACACCGTCGAGATCGCCTGATGCGCGCCGCCGTCGTCGTCTTCCCGGGCTCGAATCGCGACGGCGACGTGGCCCGCGCGCTCCGCCGCTCCGGCGCGGAGGTCGTCAGCGTGTGGCACGCCGACAAGGAATTGCCCGCGGGCACCGACCTCGCGGTCGTGCCGGGCGGCTTCTCCTACGGTGACTACCTGCGCTGCGGTGCCATTGCCGGCCGCGCGGCGGCCATGGACGCGGTGCGTGCACACGCGGCCCGCGGCGGCCTCGTGCTCGGCATCTGCAACGGCTTCCAGATCCTGTGCGAATCGGGCCTCCTGCCGGGCGTCCTAATGCGCAACGTCAACCGGCGCTTCATCTGCCATCGGCAGTTCCTGCGTGTCGAGCGCACCGACACGCGCTTCACCTCCGCCTATACCGAGGGGCAGGTGATCGATGTCTGCGTCGCCCATGGCGAGGGCAACTACTTCGCCGATTCCGAGACGATCCAGCGGCTCGAGGGCGAGGGCCGCGTCGCGTTCCGCTATTGCGACGCCAGCGGCGTGCTGACGGAGGACGCGAACCGAAACGGCTCGCTCAACTCCATCGCCGGGATCTATTCCGAGCAACGCAACGTGCTCGGCATGATGCCTCACCCGGAAAACTTCGTGGATGGCCTCGTCGGCGGCACCGACGGCAAGGGCCTGTTCGACAGCCTCGCGGCCTGAGGGTTTCCTTTCGACCGTCGCGGCATCGCGCGGCGGAGCCGAAGCGGTCTAGCCGCGCGGGCGACCGGATCGGGCTCCGCCGAACCGCGAGAGTCCGATCCAGAGGGGCCTCAGTGCCCCTCGAACTCCATCAGCGTCCGGACCGTGACGCCGAGGTCGCGCAGGCGCTGGGCGCCGCCGATCTCCGGCAGGTCGATGACGAAGCAGGCCGCGATCACCTCGGCGCCGAGCTGGCGCAGCAGGTTCACCGCCGCCGTCGCGGTGCCGCCGGTGGCGATGAGGTCATCGACCAGGATCACCCGATCACCCGGCTTGATCGCATCGACGTGGATCTCGATCTCGTCGGTGCCGTATTCGAGCGCGTAGGCGGTGGAGACGGTCTTGTGCGGCAGCTTGCCCTTCTTGCGGATCGGCACGAAGCCCGAGGAGAGCTGGTGCGCCACCGCGCCGCCGAGGATGAAGCCCCGCGCCTCGATGCCCGCGACCTGATCGATCCGCCCGCCCGCATAGGGATGCACCAGCGAGTCGACCGCGCGGCGGAACGATCGCGGATCGCTGAGCAGGGTGGTGATATCGCGGAAGATGATGCCCGGCTTCGGATAATCGGGAATCGAGCGGACCGATTCCTTCAGGGCGGAGTGGCGGCGGGCTTCCATGCGGGGCGCTCGGTTGCTGACGATGCGTCGGGTTAGATCAGAACGGATGGTGGCGGGCCAGAGCGCCCGCCGCCTCAGGCGGCAGCCTTGCGCAGCAGGCCGATCAGCTCGCGATGCAGCACCTCGTTGCCGCAGGCCACCGAGCGGGCGGCGAGCGGCTCGGCCCCGCCATCGGCGCTGGTGACGAAGCCGCCGGCCTCGCGCACGAGGATGATGCCCGCCGCGATGTCCCAGGTCTGCAGGTCGCGCTCCCAGTACAGGTCGGTCCGGCCGCAGGCGACATAGGCGAGGTCGAGCGCCGCCGAGCCGAGGCGGCGGGTGCCGCCGGAGACCGCCATCACCGCCGCAACCTCCTTGAGCAGCCGGCCGTGGCTGCCGCGGCCGAGATAGGGCGTGCCGTAGGCAACCAGCGCGTCGGCGAAGTCCTGGCGACCGGAGACGCGCAGGCGGCGGTTGTTGAGGAAGGCGCCCTTGCCGCGCTCCGCGATGAACAGCTCGTCCTTGGCCGGGTCGTAGATCACGCCGGCGACGATCTGGCCGTCGCGCTCCAGGCCGACCGAGATCGCGAAATGCGGGATGCCGTGCAGGAAGTTGGTGGTGCCGTCGAGGGGATCGACGTGCCAGGTGTGGCTCTTGTCGCTGCCCTCGATGTTACCGCTCTCCTCCATGATGAGGCCGTAGCCGGGCCGCGCCTTCATCAGCGCGTCGCGCAGCACCTCCTCCGCCTTCTTGTCGGCGGCGGAGACGAAGTTGCCGGGGCCCTTGCGGGAGACCTGAAGATTCTCGATCTCGCCGAAATCGCGCTTGAGGCCGCGGGCGGCCTTGCGCACGGCATCGACCATGACGGTCATGAGGGGAGAGTTGATCATGCGGGTCGGCTCGCAGCCCCGAGGGGCGCCTGGCTGAGAGAGGAATCTGTCAGCGCTTCTATACGCCTCGCGCCACAGCGCCAGGGGTGATCGGTGCAAGGCCGGTATCCGGCCAGGATCGGCGCCGGGACGAGGCCGTCCTCAAGTCAGTCCTGCCAGAATGCGGGCGGTCGCTCCCTGAGGATCCGACCCGCGCATCACGCCGCCCATGATTGCGACGCCCGTTGCCCCGGCTTCCCGGCAGGCGCGGGCATTGTCGGCATCGATCCCGCCGAGCGCGAAGACCGGCAGGCCGTGCGCGGCGGCGCGCAGGGCCGCGACGCCCAGCGCGGGGCCGTAGCCGGGCTTGCTCGCAGTCGGAAAAATCGGGCTGAGCGTGGCGTAATCGGCACCTGCCATCTCGGCCGCCGCGATCTCGGCCACCGTATGGGCCGAGATCCCGATCAGCGCAGCCGCGCCGAGCATCATCCGCGCCGCGCGGATGCCGTCGCTCCCGGCGGAGCCCGGCAGATGCACGCCCTGGGCGCCGATCTCCGCCGCCAGTTCCACATCCCCACCGACGACCAGACGTCCGCCGACCGGCGCCAGGATCGCGACCAGGTCGCGGGTGAGATTTCTGCGTGCCTCCCAATCAAGATCGCGGTCGCGCAGCCAGACGAAGCGCGCACCGCCCGCGACCGCCGCGCGGACGGTGTCAGGGAGCGGCCGGTCGGCACCGTGGCGGTCGGTGACGAGGAGCAGGGGCGGAAGCGCCACCCCGCCTCAGGATCCGACGAGGCCGAGCTGCGGACTCGAGGGCTCAGCCCGGCCGCGCCGGGGGATGCGTCCGGCCAGATGCGCGAGCCGGCCTGCCTCGACGGCGCGGCGCATGGCGTCCGCCATCCGCACCGGGTCGTCGGCCTTTGCCACCGCGGTGTTGATGAGGCAGGCGGCCGCCCCGAGCTCCATCGCGATCACCGCGTCCGAGGCCGTGCCGATGCCGGCATCGACGATCACCGGCACCTTCGCCCGGCGGCAGATCAGCTCGATATTGGCCGGGTTGGCGATGCCCATCCCGGAGCCGATCAGCGAGCCCATCGGCATCACCGCCGCACAGCCGAGATCGGCCAGCCGCTCGCAGATGACGGGATCGTCGTTGCAGTAGGGCAGAACGGTGAAGCCGTCATCGACGAGGTGGCGGCACGCTTCGAGCAGCTCGGTGACGTCCGGGTAGAGCGTCTCGCGGTCGCCGATCACCTCGACCTTGATCCAGTCGGTGCCGAGCGCCTCGCGGGCGAGTTCGGCGGTCATGATCGCGTCGCGGGCGGTCTCGCAGCCGGCGGTGTTGGGCAGGAAGCGGGCGCCCTTCAGCTTCTGGAAGGTGTCCGAGCCGTGGCCCTGGAGCGAGACCCGGCGGATCGAGGCGGTGACGACCTCGGCGCCCGAGGCGCGCACCGACTGCGCCATGATCTCCTGGCTCGGATAGCCGGCCGTGCCGATGAACAGCCGCGAAGAGAGCCGGATGCCGGCGATCTCCAGGGCGTCGTCGCCGGCGGCACCCGTCTGCGCGAGGGTGGTGTCGTGATGGTTCATGCGCTCAGCCTCCCTGCATGGCGCGGACGATCTCGATGCGGTCGCCCTCGTTGAGTGCCGTTCCGGCCCAGGCGGCCTTGCGCACGACCCTTCCGTTGACGGCAATGGCGATGCCCTCGGGGCTCTCGATACCCCGTTCCTCGGCCTCCGAAGCGAACAGGGCGGCGAGATCCGTCTGCTCGCGCTCGCAGGGCTCTCCGTTGACGGTCAGTCTCATGCCACGGCCCTCCCCCGGCCTTCACGCGATGCTGAGAAGCGCGCCCGCCCGAAGCCGCGGGCGAAGTCCGGCAGAGCGCCCTCGCCGACGAGCGCGGCGACGGCGTCGGCGGTCGCGGGAGCGAGCAAGTAGCCGTTGCGGTGATGGCCCGTGGCAACGACGAGCCCGGGCGCGGCCTCCTCGATGATCGGCGCGTCGTCGTCCGAGGTCGGGCGAAAGCCGCTCCAGACCGCGTCGATCTCCATCTCCTCGATGCCGGGGAGGACGCGGCGCGCGCCCTCCAGCAGGGCGAACAGCCCACCCGCGGTGACCCCGCTGTTGAAGCCGCAATCCTCCACCGTCGCGCCGACAATGAGGTGGCCGTCGCCCTTGGGCGCCATATGCACCGCGTCGGTCCAGACCATGCGGGACAGGGTGCCGGTGCGCTTCGTGGTGCGCAGCGCCAGCGACTGGCCCTTGAGGGGGCGGACAGGCAGGGCGAGGTCGTCGGGCAGCAGACCCGCCTCGCCACTCCAGGCCCCCGCGGCCAGAATCACCGTCTCGGCAGTCAGCACGCGGCCGGCGGCGCGAAGGCCGGTGACGCGGCCGCCCTGGCGCTCCAGCCCCTCCACCGCGACGCCCTCGATGATGGTGACGCCCGCCGCCTCGCAGGCGCCGAGCAGCGCCTTCATCACGAGGCGGGGATCGACCTGCGCGTCGAGCGGACAGAGGATTCCGGCGGTGACATTGGGGCGCAGCAGCGGCTCGCGGATGCGCACCTCCGGACCGGACAGCCACTCGGCGGCGACGCCCGAGCGCCGCTGCAAGTCGTGGCGGAAGCGCAGGCGCTCCACCTCGTCGCGGCCTATGGCGATCACCAGGGTGCCGTCGGCGCGGTAGTCGATCTCCCGGCCCGAAGCCGCCTGAAGCGCGTCGCGAAACGCCGGCCAGCGGCGCAGGGATTCGAGCGCCAGGGGCAGCAGCAGGTCTGAGCCGGGCTCGTGCTCGGCGGCGGGCGCGAGCATGCCGGTGGCGGCGAGGCTCGCGCCGCTGCCGACGCTCCCGCGCTCGACCACGGTCACCGAGCGGCCGGCCTGTGCCAGCCGCCACGCGATCGACAGGCCGATCAGCCCCGCGCCCACGACGGCGACGTCGGCGCGCCCCGGCAGCTCGGCCGCGCGCGGGCGCATCTCGAGGCTACGGCGTTGGCCGATCGGCGAAGTCAGCAAGTCGGACATCGAAAAACGGGCCTTCCGCGGATCTGCCCGCAGGAACCGGCACCAGGTGCTTCCCGAAGAAGCAGGGTCCGCTCGAGCGAGCGACCCTCAGGTCCAATCCCTACGCCGGTATGAGCCGGATCAGGTTCGAAGGATTTCCGCGCTGCCGGCAACGGCGATAGCGGTTTCTCAGCCCCTTGGCGGGGATCTCCCTGGAACATCCCGGATGTGGGCCCAGCCGGCCGCGCGGTCAATCCCTCACGACGCGGGATCGAGCGATTCGGCCTGCGGAACACACGGCGCCCGAGGCATGATGCGGTGTCCGCAGGCACCTTTTTGCAAGATTTACTCCGCCGCGGCGGCCTTCGCGGCCGGTCGCCGTCCCGGTCGATAGACGGTCATCGGCTCCTCGAACCCATCGAGGGCATGGCTACCGAGCGGCTCCGGATCGCCCCAGAGGAAGTCGACGAACGGCTTCGACATCAGGAGCGGCTCCTGAAGCGTGCGGTTGAGCCGCGCGAGGCGGCTCGCGAGGTTTACGTCCCGGCCGATCACGGTGAAATCGAGCCGGGTGCCGGAGCCGACATTGCCGTAGGCCGCCTCGCCGTGATGCAGGGCGATACCGGCATCGACCGCCGGCTCGCCCTCGCCGAAGCGTCCGACCGTGTTCGCCTCGGTGAGCGCGGCGAGCGCCGCTTCCGCGGCGGTGAGCGCGCTCTTGGCCGCGCCGCCGAGGTCATCGCCGGACTCGCGGAAGATCGCGAGAAGTCCGTCGCCGAGATATTTCAGCACCTCGCCGCCCTCCCGCTCGATCGGTGGGACGAGGCAATCGAAGAAGGCATTCAGAAGATCGACCGCGCCCTCCGGCGTCCGGCCGGCGGACAGGCGGGTGTAATCGCGCATATCCGCGAACAGGATCGCCGAGCGGATGCGACGCACCTGGCCGCGCCGGATGTCGCCTGACAGGATCGCCCGGTGCGGCTCGTCGCCGACATAGATGCGCAGCACCGTGTCGAGCTGCTTGTTGAGGAGTCGCATCTCCATCACCGCGGCGAGCGCGGGCATGACGAAGCGCAGGATCGCGATGTCGTCATCGCGAAAACCGCCCTCGGCACGCGTGGCGAAGGTGATGCCGTTCTTGGTGCCGTTGGTGAAGATCAGCGGGGCGATCAGGTAGTGCGTGTACCCGGCGGCCTTCAGTTCGGGGATAATCGCGTAGGCGTCGTCGGCGGTCTCAGCGAGATCGAGACTCAGCCACTCGCCGGACTCGTGGACGGCGTAGAACGGGCTCACCTGATAGGCCTTCGTGGAGGCCTCGCCGTGAGGGAATAGCCGAACCGTCGAGCCGGCACCGCGCGTCCAGACGCGGCCGACGCCCGAATACTCGGAATGAAGCGTGTCGATGGCGGTGGAGGCGCGATCGATGGGAACGCCGATAGCGTTGAGACGCTCGGCAAGCCCGGCGAGCAGATCGTCGGCCTTGGGCAGGCGGGCGCCTTCGCCGAGCAACCAATCGCGGATGCCAACGCAGGGTTGAAGGGCTCCGAACGGGACGTCCTCGGCTTCCGATCCGTCGGCAAGAGCCGTCGGCGTTGGTCTCGGGGCGTCGGCGTCGCGCATCGGGGGAAGGTGGGTCCTCGGATCGCCAAAGCAAGGCTTCGCGCCGGTCACGCGATGCGTCGAACTCCGTGACCGGAGACGGCTTCCCCCGGCGAGCCAACTGATTACAGGGCAAGCTTGGCCGCATCGCGACACCGGCGCCGGGCCATGCGGACAGGATGGACGCAGTGAGGCAATCGGATCAAGTGGTTTCGATCGGTCGACCGTCTACAAAATGACAGAGCGACGATGATGCCATGACAGCCCTCGAGAAAACGCGCCTGCGAAGTTTCAGCAAAACGCTGCACTTGCTAAGGCCTCGAATGCCTCCGATAAAAGGGCAATTCACGTCGATTAAGTTTCCCTGTCGTTCATCGCGTGTCACATCAATCTTTCATTTTCTCGTCGGAAACCGACGGCTTCGAGGGCTATCACGCGCTTTACGCGAGCGGCAGCGATGTTTCCGCAACCGGCACACCGTTTCACGCACGGGTGCAGGCGTATCGGTTCGACCGGATGAACGTGTTCGAGCGTGCCTTGAGCGGCGTCGAGCATCGACGCGACCTGCCTCGCGTGCGACGCGACGGTTTCGATCACTTCACGCTCCAATACCTGCGCCGCGGCACCTTCCATGGAGGTGCCCTCGACGCCGAGCGCCGCCTCAGCCCCGGCGACATCATTCTGTTCGACCTGACCCGTCCCCAGCGCACCCGGCTCGAATCGGCGCGCACCGTCACCGTGAGCCTGAGCCGGGAGCTCGTCGAAGCAGCACTGCCCGAGGCGAGCCGCTATCATGGGCAGATCCTGCCCGAGGCGGTGTCGGGGTTGCTCGGCGATCTGATGGGCTCGCTCGCCCGGCGGGCCGGCGCGACGCCGCCGGGCAGTGCGGCGAGCACCGCCCGCGCGCTGACCGAGTTGCTGGCCGGCGTGCTCGGGCAGGTCACGCCCGACGACGAAGCCGCGGGCTCGGTCATCGCCGATCTGCGGAGGCGGCGCGCGGAGGTGTTCATCGAAGCGCGGCTGAACGACCCGTCGCTGGACGTCTCGATGGTTGCGCGGGGGGCCGGGCTGTCGCGCAGCGCGCTCTATCGCCTGTTCGAGCCGATGGGGGGCGTCGCGCAGCGGGACTGTCAGGATTTCCGTGTGTGGCCGGGCGGTTGATCATCAGGCCGCCATGGCTCTGATGAAACGTTCGCCGAAGATCACGGCAAATTGCGCCTTCGCCATGGTCCACTCACGTGGTGGCATCTTCCACTCTTTCTCCGACCGATTCAAGATCAGGTAGAGCAGCTTGGTGGCGGCCTCGTCGCTGGGGAAGTGTCCCCTGGCCCTGACAGCCCGCCTGAGCTTCGAGTTCAAAGCTTCGATGGCGTTCGTAGTGTAGATGATCCGGCGGACCTCGTCGGGGAACGCAAAAAACGGGATCACCTCGCCCCAGGCGCGCCGCCAGCTCTGGCCGATGGCGGGATAGCGCTGCCCCCAAGGGCCAGCCTCAAATGCTGTCAGCGCCTTTTCGGCGGCATCTGCGTCGGTGGCACGGTAAATCTCCTTGAGCGCGCTGGCGAGGTTCTTTCGGTCCTTCCAGGAGACGAAGTCCATCGAGTTGCGCAGCAGGTGAACGATGCAGGTCTGGACGATCGCATCGGGGAACACTGCGGTGATCGCATCGGGAAAGCCCTTCAGGCCGTCAACGACGGCCAGCAGGATGTCTTCAACGCCACGGTTGCGAAGCTCGTTCATCACCCGAAGCCAGAACTTGGCACCCTCATTCTGCTCGAGCCACAAGCCGAGCACCTCCTTTGCGCCGTCGGCGCGGACGCCCAGCGCAATGTGGATCGCCTTGTTGCGCACCATGCCCTCGTCGCGGATCTTGACCCGGATCGCGTCGAAGAAGACCAGCGGGTAAACCGGATCGAGCGGCCGCTGCTGCCAAGTGGCGACCTCATCGAGCACGGCGTCGGTCACCGTGCTAATCAAATCGGGTGAGACGTCGATGCCGTATAGATCGTGCAGGTGCCTGGTGATCTCGCGGGTGCTCATGCCGCGCGCGTACATCGACACGATCTTGTCGTCGAAGCCGGGAAAGCGGCGTTGATACTTGGCGATCAACTGCGGGTCGAAGCTCGACTGGCGATCGCGCGGCACGTCGATCGCCAACTTGCCGGTGTCGGTCATTACCGTCTTCCGACCGTAGCCGTTGCGCATGTTGCCGGCGCCGTCTTCGCCAGCGAGGTGGTGATCCATCTCCGCATTCAGGGCACGCTCTGTCAGCGCCTTCTTCAGCGAATCGAGCAGACCGCCCTGCTCGAAGGCGGCACTGGCAGTGCCGCCCGCCAAAAGCTGATCGAGAAGCTCATTCGGTATGGCAGGTTCTTTGCGTCGTGACATAGTGGGACTCCTTGTTGCCCATTATGCCCGGCCACACACGGAAATCCTGACAGTCCCCGCGCAGCACATCCTGACCCGTCGCCTCGAACGGTTGAGCGCAGCGCTGCGCAACGCGAGCGAGACGCGCTCGATCACCACCCTGACCTTCGATCACGGCTTTGCCAGCGAGAGCCATTGCAGCCGCGCCTTCCGCGGCACGTTCGGCCTGCCGCCGGGCCGCTATCGCGCCGAGATGCGCCATCCGCGGGCAGACGGCCGGAGCGAGCCTCCGCCCGGCGGGAGCGCCGCGAGCCTGATGTCCGCGTGGTCGCGCGACCTCGCATGACCCTTTGATCCCGTCAGCCGCCAAAGCCACGCCCCCGGCGACGATGCCCGCGCAAGCCGGACTCGCGGGATGGCCGCTCGTCGCGTTGCTCGCGACGATCCAGCTCGCGGCCTTCAGCGATCGCTTCCTCCTTACCCTGGTCGCGAC
The DNA here is from genome assembly GCF_002355515.1 of Methylorubrum populi. NCBI lineage: Bacteria > Pseudomonadati > Pseudomonadota > Alphaproteobacteria > Hyphomicrobiales > Methylobacteriaceae > Methylorubrum > Methylorubrum populi. The sequence goes on from NZ_AP014809.1 coordinate 671,249, forward strand.
GCCGCTCAAGCAGGCTCTGGCCTTGAGCGATACCCAACTCGGGCTCCTTCAGGGCTCGGCCTTCGCCCTGCCCTACGCGCTCGCCCTGCCGCTGCTCGGCATCGTGGCCGATAGCGGTCGCCAGCGCGGCCTTCTCGTTGGGGGCGTCCTGCTGTGGAGTGCGGCGACCTTCGCCAATGGCCTCGCGGGCGGATTCAGCGCGTTGCTCGCGGCGCGGCTAATTCTGGGGCTCGGCCAATCCGCGTTCGGCCCGGCCGCGCTGTCGCTGATGAGCCTGCATCTGCGCCCGGACCGGCTCGGACGCGGCCTCTCGGCGCTCACCGCCGCTGCCACGCTCGGGCGCAGCGTCGCCCTGCTCGCGGGCGGCGCCGTGCTGGCGTGGCTGACCGCGCGCGGCGGACTCGCGCCCCCGGCGCTCGGATCGCTCGCCCCATGGCAGGCCCTGCTCGTGCTCGCCGCGTTGCCGAACGTCATCCTCGCCATCCTCGTCCTGCGCATCCGGCCCAGTCCGCGCGTCGCCACCCCGATCCGGTGGGGAGGGGAGCGGCGCCTCCGTCGCGGACCGTCGCTCCGGGACGCCCTGGCCTGGATCGGGCGGCGGAGGAGGACGTACCTGCCGCACGCCGCCGCCGCCACGGCCGCGGTGCTGATGACGCAGACCCTGACCGCCTGGGCCCCGACCTTCTACGTCCGCGCCTTCGGCTTCAGCCCGGCGGAGAGCGGCCTGCGCCTCGGCCTCCTCGTGCTGATCGCGGCGCCGCTCGGCCACGCTGCGGGCGGGTTCGCCCTCGACCGGATGCGCAGCGCCGGGCGAGCGGACGCGGCGCCGTTGCTGCTCGCGCTCGGACTGGCCCTGGCCCTGCCGATGACCGCGCTCGCGAGCCTGAGCCCCGACCTTCCGCTGTCACTCGTCGGATTCGCCGGCCTCGTGGCGTTGCTCGGCTTCACCAGCCCGCCGGGCCTTGCCGGCATCCAGATCCTGACGCCGCGAGCGCTTCGCGGGCGGGTCAACGCCCTCTTCCTCGCCACGGTCACCCTGGCGGGCTACGGCCTCGGACCGCTCCTCGTCGGCCTTCTGAGCGACCATTTGTTCGGGGAGGCGGGCCTGGGCTTGGCCCTCCTCGCCGTCTACGCGCCGGTGGGCGGTCTGGGTGCCGTGGCCGCCCTGGCCGCCCGCCGCGCCTGGGGCCCGATCCGCCGGAGCACCCGCTGAAACGAGAACGGCCGCCCCGAAGGGCGGCCGGTTCGTCGTCCGGATCAGTTGTCGAGGAAGCTTCTCAGCTTCCGCGACCGGCTCGGGTGCTTGAGCTTGCGCAGCGCCTTCGCCTCGATCTGGCGGATGCGCTCGCGGGTCACCGAGAACTGCTGGCCGACCTCTTCGAGGGTGTGGTCGGTGTTCATGCCGATGCCGAAGCGCATGCGCAGCACGCGCTCCTCGCGCGGCGTCAGCGAAGCGAGCACGCGGGTCGTGGTCTCGCGCAGGTTCGACTGGATCGCCGCGTCGATCGGGAGGACGACGTTCTTGTCCTCGATGAAGTCGCCGAGGTGGCTGTCCTCCTCGTCGCCGATCGGCGTCTCGAGCGAGATCGGCTCCTTGGCGATCTTCAGGACCTTGCGGACCTTCTCCAGCGGCATGGCCAGCTTCTCGGCCAGCTCCTCCGGGGTCGGCTCACGGCCGATCTCGTGCAGCATCTGGCGCGAGGTCCGGACGATCTTGTTGATCGTCTCGATCATGTGCACCGGGATGCGGATCGTGCGGGCCTGGTCGGCGATCGAGCGGGTGATCGCCTGCCGGATCCACCACGTGGCGTAGGTCGAGAACTTGTAGCCGCGGCGGTATTCGAACTTATCGACCGCCTTCATCAGGCCGATATTGCCCTCCTGGATCAGGTCCAGGAACTGCAGGCCGCGGTTGGTGTACTTCTTGGCGATCGAGATCACGAGGCGGAGGTTGGCCTCGATCATCTCCTTCTTCGCCTGGCGGGCCTCGCGCTCGCCCTTCTGCACCATGGCGACGATCTTGCGGTACTCGCCGATCTGCAGGCCGGTCTCGGAGGCGAGCGTCAGGATCTGCTCGCGCAGGTCCGCGACCTGACGGCCGCCGCGCTCGACGAAGTTCTTCCAGCCCTTGCCGCCCAGCGTGGCGACGCGGTCCATCCAGTTCGGATCGAGCTCGTAGCCCTGGTAGTGGCGCAGGAACTCGTCGCGGGCGACGCCGTGGTGCTCGGCGGCGCGCATCAGGCGGCCCTCATGCGAGATGAGGCGCTTGTTGATGTCGTAGAGCTGCTCGACCAGCGCCTCGATGCGGTTGGCGTTGAGCGAGAGCGACTTCACGTCGGTGACGACGATGTCCTTCAGCTCGGCCTGCTTCTTGGTCTGGGCGGAGGTGACGGTGCCGCCGCCGGCCTTGAGATCCGTCTCCTCGTTCTGGAGCTTGCGCAGCTTGCGGTAGTTCGAGGCGATGTTGTCGAAGGTTTCGAGGACGCGCGGCTTGATCTCGGCCTCCATGGCCGCGAGCGACACGTTGTTCTCCATGTCGTCCTCGTCGTCGCCGCCTTCCGGCGGGACGGCGCCGTCGCCCTCCTCGGACTCCTCGCCCTCCTCTCCTTCCCCGGCCTGCGGCGCGCCGCGGGCATCGGGGCCGGCATAGGTGGCTTCGAGGTCGATGATGTCGCGCAGCAGCACCTTGCCGTCGACGAGCTCGTCGCGCCAGATGATAATGGCCTGGAAGGTCAGCGGGCTCTCGCACAGCCCCGCGATCATCGCCTCGCGGCCGGCCTCGATGCGCTTGGCGATCGCGATCTCGCCCTCGCGCGAGAGCAGCTCCACCGAGCCCATCTCGCGCAGGTACATGCGCACGGGATCGTCCGTGCGGTCGGTCGGCTCGCGGGTGGTGGGGGTTGCGACCGCGACGGCGCGCGAGCCCGAGGCCTCCGCGACCTCGCCGCCCTCCGCGCTCTCCTCCTCCTCGGCGGCCTCGCCGTTGGCCTTGGCCTCGGTCGCGGTCTCCTCGGATTCCTCCGCCTCGACCACGCGGATGCCCATGTCGTCGAGCTGCGCGAGCACGTCCTCGATCTGGTCGCCGTCGACCTGACCGTCGGGGAGGACTTCGTTGATCTCTTCGTAGGTCACGTAGCCGCGCTTCTTCGCGAGCTTGACCATCCGCTTGACCGCGGCATCCGTCAGGTCAAGGAGCGGGCCGTCCGTCGGTTGATCCTGGGCGGCGTCCGCATCGTCCCGCTCGGTTGCCTTCGTTGCCATGCTCAGCCTATTGTTCTCGTGGCGGCGCCGCAGGCTGAGCCCGCGCGCTCCGCGAAAGACCCGTCGCAATGTCGTGGAATGGCGCGCTTGTCGAGTGCCCGCGCCGATTCTCGTTGCATTCGCTCTAACTTGCCGTGCGTTGACCGACCGTTAACCAAGTCGGCCCTCCGCCGCCGTCACCCTTCGGTCACGCCGGCACGAATTCATTCCTCCTGAGAGACCTCCGCTTCCGCCTCGGCCGCGGCGATCACCGCCAATTGCTGCTGTACGTCGCACAGCCAAGCGAAATTGGCCTCGGACCCATCCTCGGCAAGAGCTCTCTCAGCTTGGTGGAGTTCGCTATGTAGCGCGCCCGTCTGCCGGTGCAAGATCACGGCTTGATGCAGCGTATGTTCCAGGCGCTGGGAGTCGGCGTTCGGATCGAGCATCCAGCGGTCGCCGGGATTGACCAGGGCGAGCAACCTCGCATGCGCCTCCTCCAGGCCGGCCCGGCGCAGCCGCGCCTCCAGCAATTCGGGCTCCGGCGTGCCGGCCTCCGCCGCTCGGTCGAGCAGCAGCGCACGCAGCGCGCTGGCATCCGGATTGACGAGTTCGAGGGCGGCGAGCGCCTCCTCCTCGATCCCGAGCAGTTCCGGATGCGCGAGCAGGCTCATGACGATCATCGCCTCGCGCTTGGCCGCGCGTCCGCCGGCCGCGGGCACGGGCGCCGCCGTCTTCAGCAGCGGATCGAAGCCGGTGGTGATGCGCGGCGAAGGCGGCGGGTCGCCGGGGCGGGGCCGGCGCTGGAACGGCGCGCTGCGCGGTCCGGCGGCCCGTCCGCCGGTCGCGCCCTCGGATCGTCCGCCGGAAAACTCCCGCGCCCGGCCGCCGGACAGGCCCCGCAGGCGATCCTCGATGTCGTCGCGGTAGAACCGGCGCACGGTCTCGTCGCGGATGCCGGCCACCGCCTCCCTCAGGGTCCGGGCGAGTCCGGCCCGGCGCTCGGGCGTGTCGAGGGTGACCGCCTCGGTCTCGCGGGCCCACAGCATCTCGACCAGCGGTCGCGCACCCGATAGCACCGCCTCGATCGCCGAGGGGCCGCTGGCGCGCATCAGATCGTCGGGGTCCTGACCCTGCGGCAGCAGGGCGATGCGCAGGGATTTCCCGGGCTCCAGCATCGGCAGGGCGACGTCGAGCGCGCGGAAGGCGGCGCGCTGGCCCGCCCCGTCGCCGTCGAAGCACAGGATCGGCTCGTCGGCGTGCCGCCAGAGCAGGGCGAGCTGGTCCTCGGTCAGCGCCGTGCCGAGCGGCGCCACCGTCTCCGGATAGCCGGCGATCGTCATGGCGATGACGTCGACATAGCCCTCCACCGCGATGATGCGGCTGCGGTCGTGCGCGCTCTTGCGGGCGGCGTGGAGGTTGTAGAGCATCCGCCCCTTGTGGAAGAGCGGCGTCTCCGGCGAGTTCATGTACTTCGCCTTGGCGTCCGCCTGCATCGCCCGGCCGCCGAAGGCGACGACCCGGCCGCGGATGTCGAGGATCGGAAACATGATCCGGTCGCGGAACTTGTCGTAGGGGACGCTCACCCCCTCGGGCGCCGTGAGCAGTCCGAGTTCGAGCATCAGGTCGCGATCGACGCCCTTGCCCGCGAGGTAGTCGCGCAGGGCGTAGCGCCCGGACAGGGAATAGCCGAGCCGGAATTTCTGGCGCGTGGCCTCGCTCAAGGCGCGGCGGTCGAGATAGGCCCGCGCCTCGCCGCCGGCGGAACCGCGCAACTGCTCCTCGAAATAGGCGGCGGCGAGTTCCATGACCTCGATGGCGCCCTTGCGCCGCTCCTCGGCCTGCTCGCTCTCCACCGTCATCTTCGGCAGGGCGACGCCCGCCTCGCCGGCGAGTCGCTCGACGGCCTCGGGGAAGCTCAAGCCCTCCGTCTCCATGACGAACTTGAAGATATCGCCGTGCTTGCCGGACGAGAAGCAGTGATAGAACTGCTTCTGGTCGTTGACGTAGAATGAGGGTGTCTTCTCGGAATTGAACGGTGACAGGCCGCGCCATTCGCGGCCCGCCTTCTTCAGCCGCACCCGGCGGCCGACCACCTCGGAGGCGGGAACGCGGGCGCGGATCTCTTCGAGGATGTGGGGCGGGTAGCGCACGGGGGCTCTGCCGGATGCGGATCAGGTGAGGGATCACTTGGACGACGAGGACCGGCCTCGGCCGGGCAATCTAGCGCAAGCCGCCTGCGGGAGTCTTAAGGCGTCCTGCGCGGAGCTTTCGCCGGAGCGATGCGTTGGCGGCCCGATGACGGAGACCTCGCCCTTGCCCCACCGCGGCATCGCCCGCCGACCTCTCCTGGGCCTCGGCCTCCTCGGCGCGCTCGCCCCCATGCGCGCCCGTGAGGCACGAGCCTCCGACGACCTTTCGGCCGTGCTCGATCCCTCCGCCCGGGTGGAGACCCTCTACGACGAAGGGGAGTGGTGCGAAGGGCCGGTCTGGGCGCCGACGCTCGGCGGCCTCATTTTCAGCGACGTGCGGCGCAACCGGATGATGCTGATCCGTGAGGGGAGCCGCGCCGAGGTGTTTCGCGAGCCGTCGAACAACGCCAACGGCAACGTCATCGACGGCGAGGGCCGCCTGGTTACCTGCGAGCACCGCACCTCGCGGGTGGTGCGTCGGGAGGCGGACGGCGCCATCACCGTGCTGGCGGAAAGCCACGACGGGGGACGGCTCAACTCTCCCAACGACGCGGTGGTGGCCCGTGACGGCACGATCTGGTTCACCGATCCCACCTACGGCATCGATCAGGCCGAAGAAGGCACGCCGCGCCCTTCCGAGCAGAAGGGCCGGTTCGTGTTCCGTCTGGCGCCCGGCAGCTCGCTCGCGGTCGCGACGGACCGGTTCGTGCAGCCCAACGGACTGGCCTTCTCGCCGGACGAGCGGATCCTCTACGTCAGCGAATCGGGCCGGCGCGAAGGCGCGCCCGCCGAGATCCGCGCGTTCGACGTCGCGGACGGGCGGATCTCGGGCGAGCGCCGCTTCGCCAGCGGATTCGAGGGCGTGCCGGACGGATTGAAGGTCGATACCGACGGCCGCGTCTATGCCGGAACCGGCGACGGGGTGCGGATCTGGGCCGCGGACGGGCGACCGCTCGGCCACATCCCGACCGAGGGCCCCTGCGCCAACATCGCCTTCGGCGGTGCCGACGGACGGCGGCTGTTCCTGTGCGCGGGCAGGCGGGTGCTGACCGTCGAGACCAAGGTCCGCGGCGCGGCAATCCGCACGTGAGGGGCCGCTCATGACGATCCGTTTCGCGCGCCGCACGCTTCTCGCCGCCGCCGCCCTCGCCACCGTAAGACCGATGGCGGCGCGGCCGGTCCTAGCCCAACCGGCGACCGGACCGGGCGGGGCCCTCGACCTCGTCGTTGCCGCGCGGGCGCCGACGACGCCGACCGGGCTGACGCGCGCGGCGAACGGCCGGATGTTCCTGTTCATGCCGCGCTTCGACGAGAAGACGGTGTTCACCGCGGGCGAGGTGTTTCCGGACGGACGCGTCGCGCCCTATCCGAGCGAGGCGGCGAACCGGCCCGATCCGGCCCGTCCCGCCGAGACCCTATTCCACGTCCCCAACGGCGTGTTCGACCGGAAGAACCGCCTCTGGCTCCTCGATGCCGGGCTGATGGCCTCGTCCGGCGAGCCGGTGCCGGGCGCGGCCAAGCTCGTCTGCATCGATCCGGCGAGCGATACGATCGTGCGCACGATTTCCCTAGAACCCGTCGTGACGAAGACCTCCTCGCTCAACGATCTGCGCGTCGATGTCCGGCCCGAGCGTGACGTCGCCTACGTCACCGATCAGGGCCAAACCGGTGAGGGCGCGCTGATCGCCGTCGATCTCGCGAGCGGCCGCGCCGTGCGGCGGCTCGCGGGCCACGTCAGCACGCGATCGGTCGACGGCATCCTGAAGATCGTCGAGGGCCGGGTGCTGATGAAGCGCGAGGCCGACGGCACGACGAGCCCGATCAAGGGCGGCGCCAACGGCATCGCCCTGAGCCCCGACGGCGCGCGGCTGTACTACACGCCGTTGATGAGCCGACGCCTCTACGCGGTCGAGACGGCCGCGCTGCTCAATCCCGCGAAGGACGACGCGGCGGTCGCGGAAACGGTCACGGATCTCGGCGAGAAGGGCCTGACCGGCGGGCTCGTCGCCGATTCGCGCGACCGCATCTATCTCAGCCTGCAAGAGTTCAACGGCATCGGCCGGCGCGACCCGGACGGCCGGATCGAGGTCATCGCCACCGATCCGCGCCTGATCTGGCCGGACACGTTCTGGATCACCGACGAGGGCTGGCTCTATCTATCATCCGCCCAGGCCAACCGCCGACCCGAGCACAACGGCGGCATCGACCGGCAGGAGCCGCCCTACGCGATCTTCCGGATTCGGATCGACGCCGGGCCGGCGTGAGTCGCGTCCGGCTCCGCCATCATCGCGAGCGGCAGACTACTTCCCTGCCAGCGCGTCCTTCACCAGCGCGCTGGCGCGGCCGAAATCCATGCGGCCGGTATACTTGCCCTTCAGCGCGCCGATCACCTTGCCCATGTCCTTCGGGCTCTCGGCGCCGGTCTCGGCGATGGCATCGGCGATGGCGGCGCGGGTCTCGGCCTCGTCGAGCTGCTGCGGCAGGAAGGTCTGGATGATCTCGGCCTCGGCGCGCTCGCTCTCGGCGAGTTCGGGACGGCCGCCCTGCTCGTAGACGCCCGCGGCTTCCTGGCGCTGCTTGATCATCTTCTGCAGGAGCGCGAGGATCTCCTCCTCGCTCGTCTCGCCCTTGCCCTCGCCGCGCGCGGCGATGTCGCGGTCCTTGAGCGCCGCCTGGATCATGCGCACCGTCGAGAGCTTCTGCTTCTCGCCGGACTTCATGGCCGCCTTCATCTCGGCGGTGATGCGCTCGCGCAGCATGATGATCGAACTCCAGTCAGATGATTCGGCGTGGCCGCCCTGCTTGTCCAGGGCATTGCGCAGGGCTGACTCCGCGCCCAGATTGACCCGGGCGCGGCCGGCTCGCTATGAGCCCCGCGAGATATCGCCTTGCCCCGCGGCCCGACTATGCGGCCGCGCGAGGCGGCGGACATAAGCCGGATCGGACCCATGCTGCAAGACGAACCCGCGACCCTGCGCGCCGATCCCGCGCGCACGAACCCCGAACCCAAGGCACCCGAACCTTGGAATGAGCCGCTGGTGACGGCGTTGCTCGTGCTCGCCGACGGCACCGTGCTCGAAGGCTTCGGCATCGGCCAGACCGGCGTGGCCGACGGCGAGGTCTGCTTCAACACGGCGATGACGGGCTATCAGGAGATCCTGACCGACCCGTCCTATGCCGGGCAGATCGTCACCTTCACCTTCCCGCATATCGGCAATGTCGGCACCAACGACGAGGATCTCGAGAGCCTCGACCAGGCCCCGGCCTCCGGCGTGCGCGGCGCGGTGATCGCCTCGGCCGTCACCAAGCCCTCGAACTGGCGCTCCTCCTCGCATCTCGACGGCTGGCTCAAGGCCCGCGGCATCATCGGCATCACCGGCATCGACACGCGGGCGCTGACCGCGCTGATCCGCGACCACGGCATGCCGAACGCCGTCATCGCCAACGATCCCGAAGGCCGGTTCGACCGCGAGGCCCTGAAGGCCCGCGCCGCCGCGCTGGCGCCGATGGAGGGGCTCGATCTCGTGCCGCCGGTGACCTCCCGCGACGTCTCGGCCTGGACCGAAACCGTCTGGGCGGTGAAGGGCGGTTACGGCTCACGCGCACCGGGCCAGGGCCTCAAGGTCGTGGCGATCGATTACGGCGTGAAGCGCAACATCCTGCGCCTGCTGGCCGAAGCCGGCTGCGACGTCACCGTGGTGCCCGCCACCACCAAGGCCGAGGACATCCTGGCGATGAAGCCGGACGGCGTGTTCCTCTCCAACGGCCCCGGCGATCCGGCCGCGACCGGCGAATACGCCGTGCCGGTGATCCGCAAGCTGCTCGATGAGCGGGTGCCGACCTTCGGCATCTGCCTCGGCCACCAGCTCATGGGCCTCGCGCTCGGCGGGCGCACGGTGAAGATGGGCCAGGGCCATCACGGCGCGAACCATCCGGTGAAGGACCACACCACCGGCAAGGTCGAGATCGTCTCGATGAATCACGGCTTCGCCGTCGATCCCAAGAGCCTGCCGGAGACGGCGGTGGAAACCCACGTCTCGCTGTTCGACGGCTCGAATTGCGGTCTCTCGCTCACCGACCGCCCGGCCTTCTCGGTGCAGCACCACCCGGAGGCCTCGCCGGGCCCGCGCGACAGCCACTACCTGTTCGAGCGGTTCGTGAAGCTGATGCGCGAGAACCGGCCCGAGACGGCCGCCTGAGACATCTGGGACGGCGGCCCGATCCCCGCCGTCCCGGTGTCACAAAAAACCCCACCTTGCCCCCCATCCCCTGGTTCATGGCCGGATCAGACAAGAATCAGCGGCCGGACTCATTGGGGGCTTGCCGGATGACGCTCGACGACGCGCGCGACGACTTCTCGCGCCTGCATCGCCTGTTCACTTTCCACCTCGGCGTGGCGGTCGGCCTCGCGTGGCTGACGACGCTTTACGCCGCGGCCTCCGCGCCGTGGGTGCGCAACATCCGCGCGCTGATCGACCCGGCCGGCCCGGTGCGGATCGAGAGCACGCTCTCCTACCTGTTCGTGATGCCGGCGGTTCTGACGCTCGCCTGGGCCTCGGCCTATTTCGGCCGCGAGACCATGCGCCGCTTCCAGACCCTGCCGAACCAGACGCTCGAATTCGCTGCCGCGGCGATGGTGGCCTTCGGCGTGTTCTACCTGTCGATCGACCGGGCGGTCGCCGTCATCAGCGCGGGCTTCTGAGCCTCGCCCGGGTGCCGGCACGCCAGCCGGCGCTCACGTCTCCACCAGCCGCCGCACCGCATCCTCGGCAAGCAACCGCACGAGCCGTTGCTCTGCCGCCTCATCCGCGGCGATGACGACGCCGCCGCAGACGATGTCGCGACCGGTGAAGGCGTAACGCAGCACCGGCGTGGGCCTCAGCCCGCCAGTTCCCGTCGCGCAGAAGCCGTGCATCGCGTGCGGCTGGTCATTGCGGCCGATCGCGGCCTCCATCCCCGCCGATTGCCCATTCAGCGGAACGGCGAGGACGTCGAGCCGCCGCCCCTCCTGCTGGGCCAGCGCCCGGCGGGGGCTCGCGACGGCGACGAGGGTGTCGGGGAGAAGATGCAGCCGCCCCTCGAAGGACAGCCGGCGTCCTGGCCGGACGAAGCGGTCGATCACTGCGACCCCCGTCAGGTCTTCGAGCACGACGAAGAGGCGGGCATGGGCGTCGTCGGGCCCGTGCACCGTGGTGGCGAGCCTCGTGGCTTGCGCCCCGTCGAGCGCCACCTGGGCCGTCAAAATTCCTGAACCGGCCACGGGCTCACGCTCGTCCGGAATGGCGACGTTGTGGGCGCGGGCCGAGAGGAGATGGTGGCGTGCCGGCCCCACCTCAACGCCCTCGGCGCCGCCGCCCTCCACGATCCAGCGCCGCGAGCCGGTGGCGAAGGTGAAGGAGGTACAGTCGCGGTGCCCCTGCGGCGATTGCGCGGCGTAGGTGAGGGCGAAGTGGCCCCAGCCGCGCTCCAGCGCGTCGTGGCGCATCGCGAGCATGCCGGCGGTGTGCCCCTCGGGACGCGGTGCCGTGTCGCGCTCCGCCACGAGATCGCGATCGGACGAGGAAAGCCGGGCGATCCAGCCGGCATGGTCGAGCCCTGCGGGCGCATCGCCGAACGGCGGGAGCCGCCCGCCCGGATCGAGCAGTCCGGCGAGCCCCGGCAGGGCCGCCTCGACGCGGCGGCGGATCGTCGGGCCGGGTTCGGTCGCGCCGAGGGCCGCGGCAATGGTCTGTCCGTGGCTCAGGAGGTCGAGGCGCCGGACCGGTGAGGCTTCGGCGAAAGCGCCGTCCTCGGGCAGAAGCGCATCGAAGCCGTGGGCGAGGCTGTCGCGGGCGAGCGTGTCCCAGTGCGCGGCGAACGCAAAGCCGGGAAGCGCCCGCGCGAGCGCGAGGAGAGCGGCCGCCGCCTGAAGGCCGTGCAGAGCCCGGGCCAGAGTGTTCTGACCGACGATCTCGGCCAGCGCGAAGCCGTGCCGGGCGGCTTCCGCGGCGATCACGGCGCGGGCAGGATCATCGCCGTCCGCGATCAGGCGCCCCAGCACGTCGCCGCGCGGGGCGAGGGCCGCCGGGTGCAGGCTCAGACCATCGGCCGGCTGTCCCCAGGGATTGGCCCGCGACCACGCGGCGGCGATCGCCCGGGCGCGGGCCGCCCCGCCCGGCAGCCCGGCGAGCGGCAGCAGCCATGCCAGGGATTGGTAGGCGAGGCGCCACGCCACGGAGCGGAACGGGTCTTCACGCCAGTCCGGCGCCTCAGGCAACGTCCAGTCCGGCAGGCCGGCGAGACTCAGGACCACGTCGTCGCCCTCGATGCGTGCGCTCCGATCCGGCCCGGCCCGCAATTCGCGGGCTCGGGCGAGGATCGGCGCGGCCCCCGGATCGGAGCTCGCCAGCCACGCGGCGGGTGGGCCCTCGGGCAGGCCGATCCGCTCGGCCAAGCGCGCAAGGAAGGCCGGCGCATCGAGAAGCTCGTCGTCGCACAGGCTCTCGAGGCGGAAATCGTCCTCGAATGCCAGTTCGAGCAGGCCGATCAGTTCGGCCTCCGGCGGGTCCTCCGCATCCTCCCAGACGGCAAAACACAGTTCGACGGCGGTCGCACCGGGCGGTGGACGCAACGTCAGGGTAAAGCGGCGGGCCTGGGGCCGGGCCGAGAGGTTGATCACCGCGCCGAGCCCCGGCACGGAGACCGCGTTGTCGTAGGGCGGGGCGATCTCCGCTCCCGCCCGATCCCGGTAGACGAGCCGCACGCGCGCGGCGTGCTCGTCGGCCCTGGCCGCATAGATCTGACCACGCAGCACGAGGGCGATCTCCTCGGCGAGCGCGTAGCAGAGCCTCACCCCCTCCCCGCCCAGCCGCCGCCGACGCGGCGCCGGCCCATGGTCGGACGGGCCGGGGCGCAGTACCGGATCGGCGACGGTGAAGTCGCGGGTGTTGCGCCAGGAGCGCAGGGTGACGACGACGCCGGTCGCCTGATCGGGCACGCGGAAGGCGATGCGGAACGACGCGGCCCCAAGCAATTCCGGTCCCGGTATCCAGGCGACCTGCGGGTCGAGCAGGCTGCGGGCGAGCCCCGGGACATGGTCGAGATCCAGGCTGGAGCCGTCCGCCGCCAGGAAGTCGAAGCCCGCCGCCGCGGCATCGACGGCAAGCGCCGCCTCTTCGCCCTCGTCGAAAGCGAGGGCGAATTGCAGGCAGGTCCAGCGCCCCGGGGAGAGCGCGGAAAAACGCAATCCGACGCGCGAGAAGCGGTGGTTGGGCGCGATGCGGTGCAGCCCCTCGCGTCCGCCCGGCCCGGCGCCCCCGGCATAGCGGGGCGCGGCCGGCAGAAGGACGGTCGCGCCCTCGGGGCCGCCGTCTGCGTCGGAGGCCGCCGCGCCGGCCCGCTCATCGTTCTGATCCATTCCCCGCAGGCGCTACCGCGGGGGCCGCCCCTGTCAAGGCACGAGCCAGCCTCGTGCAAGATTGCCTACCTAAACCTCCCATCCGACGCGGGCTTCACCGTCCGGGTGCGCCCGCATCCCGCGTTCTTCCGAGAGGCCCTTGGGATGGGGGCGTTGCCATGACGACGGGCGTCTACCTCTTCGATCTCGCCTCGCAGCACGCGCGCTACCTCGCGACGCGGCAGGCCACCATCGCGGGCAATGTCGCCAACGCGAACACCCCCGGCTACAAGGCGCGGGATGTGATGCCCTTCGCCCAGGTCCTGGCCCGGACCGGGCTCGACATGGCCTCGACCGCCAGCACCCACATGGAGTCGCAGGGCACGGGCATCCCCGTGCGCGAGGCCAAGGCCGCCGACACCTGGGAGGTGCTCGAATCGTCGAGCGCGGTCAGCCTGGAGCAGGAGATGCTCAAGGCCGGCGACGTCTCGCGCCAGCACAACCTCGACACGGCGGTGGTGAAGTCGTTCCACCGCATGTTGATGGCCGCGGTGAAGAGCGGGTCATGATCGATCCCCTGCTCTCCGCCTCGCGGCTCGCCAGCGCCGGCCTCGAAGCGCAGTCGCTGCGCATGCGGGTCGTCTCGGAAAACCTCGCCAACGCGCAATCGACCGGCGCGAGCCCGGGCGCCGACCCCTACGCCCGCAAGACGGTGACCTTCCGGGCCGAGCTCGACCGCGCGGCGGGCGTCGCCTCGGTGCGCCTGCGCGAGATCGGCACCGACACCGCCCCATTCCGCACCGAGCACGACCCCGCCAGCCCGGCGGCGGACGAGAACGGCAACGTCAAGCTGCCGAACGTGAACATGCTCGTCGAAATGGCCGACATGCGCGAGGCCAACCGCTCCTACGAGGCGAACCTCCAGGTCATCAAGCAGGCCCGGGCGATGGTCGCCAGCGTCATCGATCTCCTGAAGTCCTGAGACCACCCGCGATGATCGAAGCCCTCACCTCGCTCGCCGCCTTCGACAAGGTCGCCGGCACCTCCTTTGCCGAGACCGCGCCGGTTCAGAAGGCCGCGTTCAGCCCCGCCGCCATCTCCGGCATCGCCGGGACCGCCCCGACGGCGCCGACCGATTTCGGCGACGTGATGGCCCAGGTCGCCGCCAGCGCTCGCGACGCGATCCGCGGCGGCGAGGCCACGGCGATCTCCGGCATCCAGGGCAAGGCCACCGCCCAGCAGGTGGTCGAGGCGGTGATGTCCGCCGAGCAGAGCCTCCAGACCGTGGTGGCGATCCGCGACAAGGTCGTCGCCGCCTATCTCGAACTCAGCCGCATGCCGATCTGATCGGCCAGCCAAGGAAGCCAGACGCCATGCGCGCGCTCGCCATCGCCGCCACGGGCATGTCCGCCCAGCAGCTCAACCTCGAAGTCATCGCCAACAACATCGCCAACCTGAACACCACCGGGTTCAAGGGTGCGCGGGCCGAGTTCACCGACCTGCTCTACCAGGCCGAGCGGCAGCAGGGCGCCCCGAACCAGGCGGGCCAGGAGGCGGTGCCGGAGGGCGCGATGCTGGGGTTGGGCGTGCGCGCCGCCGCCATCCGCAACCTGCACCGGCAGGGGTCGCTGGCCAACACCGGCAACCAGCTCGATCTGGCGGTGAACGGGCGCGGCTACTTCCAGATCACCAGCCCGGCGGGCGAGATCAACTACACCCGCGCCGGCTCGTTCAACAAGAACAACGCCGGCCAGCTCGTCACCATGGAAGGCTACGCCGTCGATCCGGCGATCCTGATCCCCGCCAACACCACGCAGGTGACGATCAACGAGTCGGGCCAGGTCTTCGCCAAGATCGACGGGCAGGTCGCACTGCAGAATATCGGCCAGCTCACGCTCGCCAACTTCGCCAACGAGTCGGGCCTGGAGCCGCTCGGCAACGGCCTCTACCGCGAGACTCCGGCCTCCGGCGCGCCGGTCGTCGGCAATCCCGGCGACGTCAGCTACGGCAAGCTGCAGCAGGGCTATCTCGAAGGCTCCAACGTCGATCCGGTCAAGGAGATCACCAGCCTGATCACGGCCCAGCGCGCCTTCGAGATGAACTCGAAGGTGATCCAGGCCGCCGACGAGATGGCCGGCACGGTCTCCAAGGGCATCCGCTAGCGCCCGCGGCGTCCCCCGCCGCGTCGTCTCCCGCCCTCTCCTCCGGCGCGATTTCCCATGCTCCGCAAGACCTTTCTCCGCGGCCTCGTGCTCGCCGCTCTCGCCGCCGGCCCGGCTCACGCCGCCGAAGGCATGGCGAATGCCGAGCTCATGCTGCCGGTGCCCACCGTCACGATCTATCCCGGCGACACGATCAAGGAATCGATGCTGCGGATGCAGGCCTACCCCGCGACCTACCGGGCGCGCACGGCCGTCATCGACGCCGCCGCGGCGATCGCCGGCCGCACCGCGCGGCGGATGCTGCTGCCGGGCGAGCCGGTGCCGGTCAACGCCGTCGACGATCCCCGTCTCGTCAGTCGCGGTGCACCGACGCAGATGATCTTCGAGGAGAACGGCCTCGTCATCACCGCCGTCGGCGCACCGCTGCAGAACGGCGGCCTCGGCGAGACCATTCGCGTGCGCAACACCGACACCAACCGCATCATCCTCGGCACGGTGATGGCCGACGGCCGCATCCGGATCGGCGCGCAATGACCTCGCTTCGCCGTCTGTTTCTCGCCGTCCTGCTCGGTCTCCTCACCGGCCTGGGCTTCGCCGTGATGACGAGCCCGGTCTTCGCCGCCGGCACCCGCATCAAGGACATCGCCACGCTGAAAGGCGTGCGCGACAACCAGATCTTCGGCTACGGCCTCGTCACCGGCCTCCAGGGCACCGGCGACACCCTGCGCAATGCGCAGTTCACCGAGCAGTCGCTGCAATCGCTGCTCGACCGGCTGGGCATCAACGTGCGGGACGCCCGCCTGCGCACCCGCAACATCGCCGCCGTGATGGTGACCGCCGACCTGCCGCCCTATACCGGCACCGGCTCGCGCATCGACGTCACCGTGACCTCCATGGGCGACGCCACCTCGCTGCGCGGCGGCACGCTGCTGATGACGCCGCTGACCGGCGGCGACGGCCTCGTCTACGCCGCGGCGCAGGGGCCGCTCGCGGTCTCGGGCTTCTCGGTGCAGGGGCAGGCCGAGCAGTTGACGCAAGGCGTGCCCACCGCCGGCCGCATCCCCAACGGTGCCTTGGTGGAGCGCGAGGTGCCCGGCACCTTCCGCGATCTGCCCGAACTCGTGTTCGAGCTGAAGAACCCCGACTTCAAGACCGCGACCCAGATCTCGGACGCGATCAACGCGTGGTCGATGGGGGCCTTCGGCCGGCGCATCGCCAGCGCCCGCGACCAGCGCGCCGTGGTGGTGATGCGCGGTCGCCAGATGGCGCAGACCCGGCTGGTGGCGCAGATCGGCGACCTGACGATCCAGCCCGACACGCCGGCCCGCGTCGTCGTGGACCAGCGCACCGGCACGGTCGTGATCGGGCGCAACGTCACGATCTCCACCGTCGCCGTGACCCACGGCAATCTCACGGTCCGCGTCACCGAGGCGCCGGAGGTGTCGCAGCCCGAGCCCTTCTCCAACGGCCAGACCGTGGTGGTGCCCCGCACCGAGGTGGCGGCGCGCGAGGAGCGCGGCAAGCTCGCCATCCTCGGCGGCTCCGATCTGCAGACGCTGGTGCGCGGCCTCAATCAGGTCGGGCTCAAGCCCACCGACATCATCGCGATCCTGCAGGCGGTAAAGACCGCCGGCGCCCTCCAGGCGGAGCTTGTCGTCCAATGACGACATTTCTTTCCCTGTCATCCCAGCCCCGGCAAGCCGGCCCCGGGATGGCCCGCCGCATGGGCGGCGACGCGCCTTCGCGCTTGCCTCGGATCACGGCCCGTTACCGGGCCGAGATCCATCGGGGACTGGCGGCCCTTTGCTGGCTCGCTCTCTCCGGCGCTGCCCTCGCCGCCGGCGGCGAGCATGCCGATCCGGCGAAAGAAGCCGCCATGCGCGCGCTCGCCGCCCGCGACGCGCCGAAGGAAGTCTCGGCGCAGGATTTCGTCGCCAGGGAGCCGGCCAAGACCGGCTACTGCGCCAACATCGCCGACGCTGCGGCGGATGCCCGCTTCGCGTGGCAGAAGGAGCAGCTCGCGGCGATGGAGCGGCAGGTCGAGGAGCGCATCAAGCTCCTCGAAGAGAAGCGGGCCGAGTACGAGGTGTGGCTCAAGCGCCGCAACGAGTTCCTGGCCAAGGCCGACGAGAGCGTGGTCGCGGTCTACGCCAAGATGCGGCCCGACGCGGCGGCGCTCCAGCTTGCCAACATGCCCGACGAGGCGGCCGCCGCCCTGCTGACCAAGCTCAACGCCCGCACGGCGAGCGCCATCCTCTCGGAGATGGAGGCCGCGCGGGCGGCGAACCTCGCCCGGGCGATGTCGGAATCCGGCCGCAAGGATGCGGCCGCGCCGGCCCAGAAGAAGAACCAGAGGTCGTGATGCGCCCTGCCCTCCCCCTCGCGGCGGCCCTGCTCGCCCTCTCGCTCGGCGCCTGCCAGAGCGATCTCGACCGCCTCGGCCGCCCGCCCGTGCTGACGCCGATCGGCACCGGGCTCAATGCCCCGCGCGAGCCGCTGCCGACCACCTTCGGCGCGCTGGGCGGGCGCCACAGCTACCATTCGACCTGGAGTCCGGCGAGCGCCGCGCTCTACCAGGATCCCCGCGCCCGCGACGTCGGCGACGTCATCACGGTGAGCATCGCCATCAACGACAAGGCGCAGTTCGACAACGCCACCGAACGCGAGCGCAGCCAGAAGAGCTTCCTCGGCTTCGATTTCGGCTACGGCGTCTCGGGCCTCAAGGATTCGGCCACGGCCGATACCGGCATCCGCTCCGGCACCGAAACCAAGGGCCAGGGCTCGATCGACCGCAAGGAATCGCTCAGCCTCTCCGTCGCGGCGGTCGTCACGGAAGTGCTGCCCAATGGCAATGTGGTGATCTCGGGCTCGCAGGAGGTGCGGGTCAACAACGAGGTGCGCGTGCTCAACGTCGCCGGCATCGTCCGCCCGCGCGACATCTCGCGCAAGAACACCATCGACTACGACAAGATCGCCGAGGCGCGCATCTCCTACGGCGGGCGCGGGCGCCTCACCGACGTGCAGAACCCGACGCTGGGCCAGCAGGTCTTCGAGACCGTGGCGCCGTTCTGACGAGGGGCGAACATGGCGGATGCCAAGGACGGCAAGAAGAGCGGCAAGGGCTGGATCGGAGCGCTCGCCCTGGTCACCCTCGTCGCCGTCGGCACCGGCGGCGGTCTCGGCGTCTACCTGCTCGGCAGCGTCGAGAAGTCGGTCGACCTCAAGAAGCGCGAGGAGGCCGACAAGGCGGTGAAGGTGCTGAACTACACCGGCGACCTCTCCCTGCGCAGCGTCGGCTCCGTGGTGGCCAACCTCGCCGAGCCGACCGATGCCTGGGTACGGATCGAATCCTCGGTCGTGTTCAAGACCGGCGCCCTGCCCAACCCCGACGTGACGCTCGCCGAGATCCGCGCCGACGCGCTGGCCTATCTGCGCACGCTCTCCATGGCGCAGATCGAGGGCGCCAACGGCCTCCAGCACCTGCGCGAGGACCTCAACGAGCGCGTCGCGATCCGCACCAAGGGCGCGGTGCGCGAACTCATCGTCGAATCGCTGGTGGTGCAATGAACGGGCGGATGGTTCGGCGCCTGACGCTGGCTGCAGCCGTGCTGGGACTCACCGCCACCGCCGCCCTGGCGCAGGGCGCGGCACCCGGCGGCGTCACCGGCGTGCCCGGCCTCGATGCGCTGCTGCCGCCGGGCAACGGAGCGGCATCCGGGCGCATCATCCAGCTCGTCGCGCTGCTGACCGTCTTGTCGCTGGCGCCGGGCCTGCTCGTGATGGTGACGAGCTTCACGCGTTTCGCCGTCGCCTTCTCGTTCCTGCGCTCGGGGCTCGGCCTGCAGAGCACGCCGGCCAACCTGTTCCTCGTCTCGCTCGCCCTGTTCATGACCTTCTACGTCATGGCACCGACCTTCGACCGCGCCTGGAACGAGGGCGTGAAGCCGCTGCAGGAGAATCGCATCGGCGAGGAGGAGGCGTTCGGCAAGATCGTCGAGCCGTTCCGGGAGTTCATGACCCAGCACGTGCGCCCGAAGGATCTCCAGACCTTCACGGATTTGGCGAGCCGCAACTTTCCCAAGGCGGAGGCCGGCGAAAAGATCGACCTGCGCATCCTGATCCCGGCCTTCATGATCTCCGAATTGCGCAGGGGCTTCGAGATCGGCTTCCTGATCGTGCTGCCCTTCCTTGTCATCGATATCATCGTCTCGACCATCGTGATGTCGATGGGCATGATGATGCTGCCGCCGACCGTGATCTCGCTGCCGTTCAAGGTGCTGTTCTTCATCCTGATCGACGGCTGGAATCTGCTGGTCAGCGGCTTGGTGCGATCGTTCTTCTGAAGCGCAGGGCAGCGCGGTAGGCGCGCCGCTCGGTTTCGGCCCGCACCGTGGTCGCCCGCACCTGCAGCAGGTCGCGGCGCGTCAGCAGCCCGACCAGGGCGCCGCTCCGCGGATCGGTCACGACGAGGCGGCCCTGGCCGGTCGCCGTCATCACGTCGAGGGCGTGGGCCACCACGTCGTCGGGATGGACGACCGCCAGCGGCTGGCCGGCCATCTGTTCCCCCAGCCGCTCGGCGCCGTGGCCGCCCTCGAGCGTCCAGTGCAGGGCCTGCCCGCGCGTGGCGAGCCCGACGGGGCGGCGCGCGGCGTCGAGCACCGGATAGGCCTGATGCCGCCCCGCCTCCATCGCGGCGACCGCCTCCGCGACGCTGCTCCCGGCATCGAGCGTGTCCACGTCGCGGACCATCACGTCGCGCACGCGGGTGAGCGCGTAGGCGTCGATGGCGTATTCGCGGGTGACGTGCTGGCCGCGCCGGGCGAGCTTTTCGGTGAGGATCGAGCGCTTCAGGAGCAGCACCGTGACGGCGTAGGCGGTCACCGTGGCGGCGAGGAGCGCACCGAGGACGCGGACGTCGCCGGTGAGTTCGACGGCGAACAGGGCGCCGGTGAGCGGCGCGCGCATGGTGCCGCCGAGCATCGCCGCCATGCCGAGCAGGGCCCAGAAGCCGTGAGCGCCGGGCAAGGCGAGGCCCGCGAGCCAGCCCATCGCCCCGCCGAGGATCAGGAGGGGTGCCAGGACGCCGCCCGAGGTGCCGGAAGCGAGCGCCACCAGCCAGATCGCCGCCTTGACCGCGAGGATCAGCAGCACGGCCCGCACGGCGAGGTCTCCGTTGAGGAGGTCGCCGATCACGTCGTAGCCGACGCCGAGCGCTCGCGGCTCGATCAATCCGCCGAGGCCCACGAACAGGCCGCCGAGGGCCGGCCACCACATCCAGTGCAGCGGCAGGCGCTCGAAGGCATCCTCCAGCCGGTAGAGCAGCGTCGTCAGCAGGCCCGATAGCAGACCGGCGAGGAGGCCGATCCCGGCGCAGGCGATCAGCCCCCATCCGGGCAAAGCCGGGTCGCTGGCGAAGGGAAAGAGCGGGCCGGCCTCGAACAGCAGCGGACGGAGTGCCGAGGCGGTGAGGACGGCGGCCGTCACCGGGACGAAGCTGCGCGGGCGCCACTCGAACAGCAGCAACTCGACCGCGAGCAGCACCGCCGCGACCGGCGTGCCGAAGATCGCCGTCATGCCGGCGGCGGCGCCCGCCACCAGCAGGGCCTTCCGCTCGGCATCGCTCAGGTGGAAGTGCTGCGCGAAGAGCGAGCCGACCGCGCCCCCCGTCATGATGATCGGCCCCTCCGCACCGAAGGGTCCGCCGGTGCCGATCGAGATGGCCGAGGAGAGCGGTTTGAGCACCGCGACCTTGGCCGACATCCGGCTCGCGCCGATCAGGATCGCCTCGATCGCCTCGGGGATGCCGTGGCCGCGGATCTTCTCCGAGCCGTAGCGCGCCATCAGCCCGATCACGAGGCCGCCGACCACGGGGACCAATACCATCCAGGGCGAGGACGTCACGCCGCCGAGGGATCGCGGAACGGTGTCGAGCGCACCGAACCACGCGAGGTTCGTCACCAGCGCGATGAGACGCAGCAGCACCGCCGCCGCCAGGGTCGCGCCCGCTCCGATGATGAGCGCCATCCCGACCAGGACCAGGATGCGCCGGTCGGCGGTGAAGTCGCCGAGCGGACGCCGCACGACGGGGCTTGGCCCCTGCCGGTGGACCGGCGCTTCCTGATTCACGCATACCTCCTTCGATCGGTTGCGACGGTTATATGTCGTATTACGATATAATCTAGTTCTCTCGGTGACGGGGCGGCCGCGGCATGGCGTGTGAGGAGCCGGAACGGATGACCGGGGAAATGTCGCGGTCGCACTACGCGGCGCTGGCGGCCTTCCGGTACGAGCTGCGGCGCTTCCTCGCCTTCAGCGAGGCGGCGGCGACTGAGGCCGGGCTGCCGCCGCAGCAGCATCAGGCGCTCCTCACTGTCGCGGGCCATCTCGGGCCGGAGCCGCCGACGGTCGGGCATATCGCCGAGCGCCTGCTGATCGCCCCGCACAGCGCCGCCGAACTCGTCACCCGGATGGTCGAGGCCGGACTTCTGACCAAGAGCCGCGGCGCGCAGGACCGGCGGCGGATGGAACTCGCCCTCACCCCCGAGGCCGAGGCGCTCCTGCGCCGGCTGACCGCGGCGCATCTGGAAGAACTCGGCAGCCTGGAGCCGGCCCTGGTGCGGGCGCTCGCCCTTGCCCGCGGCGAGGCCGCGGAGCCGGACGCCTCCGGGCGGACCTGAGGGCTCTGCGTCGCAATCCCCGCACAAGGCTCAGCCCTCATTCAGGCTGGCGACGCGTGTCAGGTCGCCAACGGGATCGGTCCGGGGATGTTCGGTCGCGAGCAAGTCGAGAGATTGTGGAGCAACATCGTCGATCTCGGCGCGAGGCGGCTGATCGCCCTCGGGCTGGTCGGCCTTCTGGTGTTTCTCGGCGTCGGCATCGGCGCCTACTATCTCAGCCGCCCGGCCCAGGAGATGCTGTACACCGGGCTGTCGCGTGAGGACGTGTCGCGCATCGGCGGCGTCCTGAAGGACAACGGCATCCCCTTCGACGTGTCGTCGGACGGCACGGCGGTGCTCGTCTCCTTCGGCCACACCGCCCAGGCGCGGATGCTGCTCGCCGAGAAGGGCCTGCCGCAGAGCTCCAAGTCCGGCTACGAGCTGTTCAACGATCTCGGCTCGCTCGGCATGACCTCCTTCATGCAGGAGGTGACCCGCGTACGCGCGCTGGAGGGCGAGATCGCCCGCACGATCCAGGGCATGAAGGGCGTGCGCGCCGCCCGCGTCCACCTCGTCCTGCCCGACCGCGGCTCGTTCCGCCGCGACCAGCAGCCGGCCTCGGCCTCCGTGGTGGTGCGCACCGAGCCCGCCGACGACGTCTCGGGCGCGCAGGCGATCCGCCAGCTCGTCGCCTCGGCGATCCCCGGCATGAAGCCCGACCGCGTCACCGTGATCGGCTCGGAGGGCACGGTGCTGCTCGCGGGCGACGACGCCGGCACGGCGCCGACCGGCAAGATGGCGACGCTGGAGAAGTCGGTCAGCCGCGAGATGCAGGACAACATCCGCCGCACGCTGGCGCCCTATCTCGGCGTCGGCAATTTCGAGGTCAGCGTCGCGACCCAGCTCAACACCGACAAGACGTCCACGAACGAGACGATCTACAATCCCGACCAGCGGGTCGAACGCTCGGTGCGCTCCGTGCGCGAGAGCGAGAACGCGCAGAACCGTAACAGCCAGCGCCCGACCAGCGCCCAGGAGAACCTGCCCGACCAGCGCACCCGCTCGGACGGCAACGACCAGTCGAGCAACGAGAGCTCGAAGAAGGAGGATCTCACCAACTACGAGATCTCCCAGAAGACGGTTCAGACGGTGAGCGACGGCTACGCCATCCGCCGCCTCTCGGTCGCGGTGCTGGTCAACCGCTCGCGGCTCACCGCGCTTGCCGGACCCGAGGACAAGGCCGCGCTCGACAAGCAGATTTCGGAGATCGAGGAGCTCGTCGGCTCGGCCGCGGGATTCAGCAAGGAGCGCGGCGACACGATCAAGGTCGCGGCGGTGGGCTTCGTCAACGACGGCCAGCCGCTCGAGCCGGTGCCGCCGCTCTCGCTCACCGACGTGATGATGAAGCAGTCCGGCACGCTCATCAACGCGGCGACGATCCTGGTCGTGGCCGGCCTGCTGATCTGGTTCGGCCTGCGCCCGGCGCTCCGCGCCATCCTGGCGACGCCCGAGGCCGCCCAGAGCGAGGTCGCGGCGCTCGCCGGCCCCGAGGGCGCACCCGCCCTCGCCGGCGGCATCGCCGCCGACGGCACGGTGGCGCTCGCCGCGCCGGGCACCGCGCTCCCCGGCACGGCCGGCGCGAGCGAGGCGGCCAGGCTCCCCGCGCCGGGTGTCGCCGGCCTGCTGGAGGAGTTGGAGGACAAGATGGCGCGCTCGCCGCAGAAGCGTTTGGAGCAGTTGATCGACATCGACGAGGAGCAGGTCGCGGCCGTGCTCAAGCGCTGGCTGATGCGTGAGGAGCCGGCGTGATGGACGCGGTGATCGCGCGCTACCTGCCGGACTTTTCCGAGCCGCCGCCCGCGACGGCGACCGCCGAGGAGCCCGACTTTTCCAGCCTCTGGTTCCGCGCACCCTCGCCGGAGCCGATCCGGGCCGGCATCGCGCCTAATCCGGCGGAGCCGGAGGCCGCGCGCGAAGCAGAGACGGACGACGAGCCCGAGATCGAACCCATCGTCCCCCGCGCCGCCGCGGTGGCGAGGCCGTCGGAGGACCGCGACGCATTGATCGCCGCCGCCGAGGCGCGGGGACGCGAGCAGGGCCGCGCGGAGGCGCTGGCCGAGGCCGCGGCGCAGGCGGCGCTCGAACGCGAGGCGCAGAAGGCTTTGTTCGAGGAAGGGTTGGCGCAGGCGCGCCGAGACTGGAGCGAGGCTGAGAGTGAAGCCCTCGCCACCGGTTTCGCCGCGGCGATGCAAAC
The DNA here is from genome assembly GCF_002355515.1 of Methylorubrum populi. NCBI lineage: Bacteria > Pseudomonadati > Pseudomonadota > Alphaproteobacteria > Hyphomicrobiales > Methylobacteriaceae > Methylorubrum > Methylorubrum populi. Next base: position 695,128 of record NZ_AP014809.1, read on the forward strand.
GCTCGACACCGCCCTGTCGGACCGCGTCGCGCGGCTGATCGCGCCAATTCTCGGCCAGGCGCTGCAGCAGCGGGCCCTGGAGGAACTCGGCGCCGCCCTCGGGCGCATCCTGGCCGAGCCGCAGCGGCCGGCGGTGCGGGTGCGCGGGCCTGAAGACCTGATCGCGGCCCTGTCCGCCCGGCTCGGCGGGCTCGCCGCCGGTATCGCCTTCGAGGCGGATGCGGGACCGGACGTGAGCGTGAGCGCGGGTGAGACCGTGATCGAGACCGAACTTGCGGCTTGGAGCCGCCTGATCGCCGCGGCGGTCGCGGAGGCGTGAGATGTCCGAGCACGCCCACGAGATCATCATCATCAAGCGCCACGGCGACCACGAGGACGGCCATCACGGCGGTGCCTGGAAGATCGCGCTCGCCGACTTCATGACGGCGATGATGGCGCTGTTCCTGGTGATGTGGCTGATCAACTCCACGAGCAAGGAGCAGAAGCAGACCATCGCCGAGTACTTCAATCCGGTGAAGCTCGCCGAGGTCACCCATGACCGCAAGGGCGTGAACGACCCGCAGGATGCCCCCAACGACCCCGCCCCTTCCGGCAAGGGCAAGGGGGACGGCGGCAGCGCCGAGGGCAAGGCGGACGCGATGGGCGCGCCGGGCAGCCGTGCGCGCGAATCCGCCCTGTTCCAGGATCCCTACGCCATCCTCGCCAAGCTCGCGGCGGAGGCCGAGGCCGCCGGCCCGGAGGCGGCGAGCGCGGATGCCTCCACCATCGAGGCCGGACAGCCGGGCGTGAGCGGCGGCGAGACCGGGCGGGACCCGTTCGATCCGCTCTACTGGCAGGTCGCGGCCCTGCCGCGCCAGCGCACCGAGACACCCGGCGCCCTCGACACCGTCGCCGCCGCGCCGGCCGAGGCGCGCCTCGACGCGCGCGCCCAGAGCGGCAGCGCCGCCAAGACCAAGGAGCTGCCGAAGGACAGCTCGAAGGCCAGCTCGAAGGACAGTCCGAAGGAGATCGCCCGGCAGAGCCTGCACGAGGCCATGCGGCAGGCCGGCGTGAAGCTCGCCTCCGCCGAGCCGATGCCGCTGGAGGCTGCCAAGCCCGTCGCCGAAGCGGTGCCGGAGGTGCCCGATGCCAAAGGGCCGCCAATGGACAGGAAGCCGGAGCAACCCGAGCCGAAGCTGGTCGCCAAAGCGGAAGCGGCGGCCGGGAAGGAGCCGCCGGCCGCCGATCAGGCTGCGAAGGCAGCGGAGACCGCCGCCCTTTCCGCCCTGAAGGCGGAGATCGCCCGGGCAGTGCCCTCACTGCCCGGCAGCGCGCCCGCGCCGCATGTCGAGGTGCGCCGCACCGGCGAGGGCGTGCTCATCAGCATCACCGACGAGATCAATTTCAGCATGTTCGGGATCGGCTCGGCCGAACCGACGCCGAAGGTAATCAAGGCGCTGGAGCGCATCGCCAAGATCCTCAACAGCCGCCCCGGCCGCGTCGTCGTGCGCGGACATACCGACGGGCGCCCGTTCCGCTCCGAGACCTACGACAACTGGCGCCTGTCCTCCGCCCGGGCGCAGATGGCCTCCTACATGCTCGTGCGCGGCGGCTTCGACGAGGCGCGCATCGAGCGGATCGAGGGCTACGCCGACCGACAGCCCCGCATCGCCGCCGACCCCAAGGCCGCCGAGAACCGCCGCATCGAGATTCTGCTGCGGGGCCTGCCGGAATGATCTTTCGGGATTTCGGAATTCGCGGCTTCGCCGCCGGACTCGCGCTCGCCCTCTTCACCGCTCCCGCTCCCGCCGCCGAGCATGGTGACAGCCACGCGCCGGCCGCCGACAGCCATGCCGCCGACGACCATGGCGGGCACGGCGCCCCGGCAAAACCCATCGAACCGCTGCCGGTAAAGGCGCACGGGCTGCCGGTCGAGCTGACGCGCACGCTCCAGCTCCTGCAGGACCGCATCGCCCGCGGCTCGACCCAGGCGCATCTCGCGCAGCGCCAGCTCCTCGGCCATATCGAGCAGAAGCTGATCACCCTCGACCCCGAGACCTGGGCCGAGGCCGAGAACGTGCGGGCCGCCGTCACCTCCGCGCTGGCGGGCGGCGGGCCGGCGGCTGTTCGGGTGCTGCTCAAGTCCGGCAAGGTGCCGGAGGCGGAGCAGCCCCTGGCGCTCGGCGCGCTCGCCTATCTCGAGGGTCGCGAGAAGGAGGCCCGGGCCCAGCTCGCCGGCATCGATCCGCGCACGATGCCGGCCGGGCTCGCCGGTCAGCTCGCCCTGACGCAATCGGCGCTGATGGTACGCGAGGCACCCACCAAGTCTCTCGAACTTCTCGACCTCGCGCGGCTCCTGGCACCGGGCACCCTGGTCGAGGAGGGCGCGCTGCGCCGCCAGATCTTCGTGGTGGCGCAGGGCGGCGATGCGCGGCGCTTCGAAGCGCTGGCGATCCAGTACCTGCGCCGGTTCCGCCGATCGGTCTATGCCGGCAATTTCCGCCAGCGCTTCGCCGGGGCGCTCACCCGGCTCGACTTCGACAGCGACCGCACCCGCATCGCAAGCCTGGAGCGGATGCTCGACGAAATCGAGCCGGAGAGCCGGCGCGATCTCTACCTGCTCGTGGCGCGGGCCGGGCTGGAGCAGGGCCGCCGGGAGACTGCCCTGTTCGCCTCCGAGCGGGCCATGGGCCTTGCCGCCCCGGATTCGCGCCCGGCAGCGCAGGCCCGGCTCTACCGCGGCGCGGCGCTGATCGTGGCGGACGGACGCTTCGAGGAAGGCTACGAGGCCCTGCTCAGCCTCGACCGTGCGGATTTCGCGGCCTCCGACACCGAGTTGCTCGACGCCGCGCTCTCGACGGCCCGGCAGATCCGTACGCCCTCCCCCGTCGCCGACGCCGTTCCGGTCCCGCCGCCCTCGGCGAGCCGGCCGATCCCCGAATCCGGCTCGCTCCTGCGCGCGCAGGAGGCCCTGGCCCGGGCCGAGCGCGCCATGGATGGCGCCACCGGCACGCCCTGAGCCCATCCCGCCCTCCAAATCCCGGACGATCGACCCGTGATGCGGTCTCTCGACACCCTCTCCCCGATGCGGCCGAAGGCCGAGGCCGGCCGCGCGCCCACGGGCGAAGAGTCCCGCGCTGGCGGCGGTCCCGACTTCGAGGCGGTGCTCGATGCGTTCGAGAACGGATCCGAGAGCGGGATCGAGAAAGGGACGGGGCCCAGCGGTGAGGCTCCGGCGGAGGCGGGCGAGGCCCGCGCCGAGGCGCCCCCCGCCCTGCCCTCAGAGTTGCCCGCTGCGCCCGTGGCGGGCGCCGCCGGCACGGCCGATTCGGCCTTGCAGGCGCTGATGGCCCTCGCCGGTCCCGCCGCAGCCCCCGCTCCTGCCGCCCCGGATGCCAGCCTCGAAGCGATGGTGCAGCGGGCCGCAGCACGGTTCGGGCCGAGTCCGGGTCCGGCCGCGACGGCGCCTGCCCTACCGATCACCGTGGTGCAGCGGGAGACGCATTTCGCGCCCGTTCGATTCCCTGCGGGTGCCCTCTCGACGAACGCCGGGGCGGGACCGGTCGCGACCGGGGCGCTCACATCATCACCGGCGGCCCCGTCGGTCGGAACCGATGCCGACGGCTCGCCCGCGGTCGTGCGGGACGACGCCCGCCCGTCCCCACCCGCGCCGATCGTGCCGGATGCAAGGGCCACCGGGCAGGTCAGTCTCGATCCGACCGAAACCGGCAAGAGCCCGCGCGGCGGCGTTCATGCATCCGCCGCCGGAACGGGCGGATCGCCTCCGGCCCAGGGTGCCCCCGCGCTTTCCGCGCCCGCCGCTCCGGTTTCCGAAGACCGGTCGTCCGCCGCGCCTCCCTCGCCCGACGCCGCGGCAACAGCCGCCCAGCCGGCTCCGCTGGAATCTGGACGGGATACAGCCGCAGCCTCAAGCGCCCCAATCGCTGCGGCGGCGGACACGCTCAGGAGCCCCGCGAGCCGGGGAAGGGCCGCTCTCCGAAGCGACCGCTCGGAACAGGCGGGCACGGCGGCGCTGGCGTCATCCCCTAATGATTCCCTGGCAGACGGAGACCTTGCCGAACCGGCTGCCCCGGCCCAAGCTGGTCCGACGGGACAGATCCGACGCGATCCGGAGCTGGTGCGGGAGCGCCCGGCCGGGATCGCCCGCGCGGACACGCCCCAGGAGCGTGCCGCTGCAGCGATGCCGCAAGCGAGGGCCGAGGCGGAGGCCGGCACGGAAACAGCGAGCGCCGGCCCCTCCGCCGAGGCGCCACCCACGCCGATATCGCCCGCCGAGCCGATGCCGCACGAGACCGCGGCCGCATCGGCACCCATGCCCGGCTCTCCACTGCGCCAGATCGTCGATGCGGTTGCCACCCAGCTGCCCGCTGCCGTCTCCGGCGCTCAAGCCCGTCCGTCCTCGACCCCGACCGAGACCGGGCCACTGAAGATTCTCACGCTCCAGCTCCATCCGGCCGATCTGGGCTCGGTGCTGGTGCGGATGCGCCTGCAGGACGGGCGGCTGGAAATGAGCCTGCGCACCAGCCGCGAGGAGACCGCTGAACGCCTGCGCAAGGAGGGAGACCTGCTCGCCGGCCTTCTGCGGGAGGCCGGCTACGAGGCCGATCCCGTGACGATCCAGGCGGGCGGCGCCGGACCGGGCGAATCCGGGCCGCGCGGCCAGGGCTTCGCGTCCTTCGCCGGATCGCAGGGCGGGCAGCAGGACAGACAGCCGGGCGCCGCGACGCCCGATCATTCGGGCCGGCGCCCGTCCCCGCGCGCGGACGAGGCTGCCACGCCTACCGAGGAGCACGACCATGAAACGGATTCTCGCCGGCGCGATCACGGCGGCCTGTATCTCTAACGTCGCCGGCCCGGCTGCGGCCGCCGCACCGGGCGACGCCTCCCGCGTGTGCGAGCGCCAGATGGCGCAGGCTGCCGCCAAGCACGGGGTGCCGCTCGGCATGCTCTACGCCGTCGGGCTGACCGAGAGCGGCAACCGCGGCTCGCTCCAGCCCTACGCCATGAACATCCAGGGCAAGGCCTATTTCGGCTCCAGCGCCGCCGACGTGGTCCAGCGCCTCGCCCAGGCGCAGCGGGAGGGCGTACGCCTGGTCGATCTCGGCTGCATGCAGATCAACCACCACTATCACCGGGCGAAGTTCGCCTCGCTCGAGGCGATGATCGACCCGGCTCAGAACGTCGAGTACGCGACCCGCTTCCTGAAGGAGTTGAAGGAGCGCGAGGGAAGCTGGACGTTGGCCGTCGCCCGCTACCATGCCGGGCCCAACAACAACCCGGCGCAGAAGGTCTATGTCTGCCGGGTCATCACCAACATGGTCGCCTCGGGCTTCGGCAACTGGACGCCGGGGGCGAAGGCGTTCTGCCAGTAGCAGAACTCAACCGACGTAGGTGTAGCCCATGTAGCGCTTGGCCTCGATCGGGTCGTGGCCGAGCCGCTCGGTGAGCTTCTTGCGCAGCTTGCTCACATGGCCCTCGATCACGCTCTCCTCGACGCCGTTGCTGTAGACGCCGTAGACCACGTTGAAGACCTGGGTCTTGGTGAGCCGGCGCCCGCGGTTTCGCACGAGATATTCGAGGATGTGCCGCTCCCGCCGCGGCAGGGACAGCGGCACGCCGTCGATCTCCGGATCGCGCCCGTCGTGGAAGACCTTGAGCCGGTCGGGCCGGGCCTCGCCCTCGGCTTCCCCTTCTGCCTCGGTTCCCTGCACCGCCCCGTTGACCCGGCGCCAGATTGCCTCGGACCGGGCCAGGATCTCGCGGACATGAACGGGCTTGGGCAGCACGTCGTCGATGCCGGCTTCCAGCAATTCGACGGTCTGCTCCAGGGAGCGAAGATCGGCGAGCGCAATGATCGGCGCGCGGGACTGCTTGCGGATCACGCCCGCGCATTTCGCCCGCTCCTCGAAATCACCGAGGAGGAAGCCCTGGATCGCTTCGAGGTCGCTGCTGGAGGCCGCCCGGAGCCAACCCAGAAACTCCTCCGGCATGAGCGCGAACGAGGAAATCCCCTCGCGCTCGAAGCTGGCCTTGTAACCCGCGTTCACGGAATCGCGCGGATCGACCAGAAAATACATCGGCGACCATCCCCCTGACCCAGCCGGACCGCGCCGGCCTTGCGCTGCGATCTGGGCGGGTTTTGGGCACCTTCGAGAGGCCATTACCATGCCCTCCGGAGGCTTCGCGACGCAGCGTCGCCCCTGTCATGCAGTGCGGCAACGAGGGGGTCAATTGCTGGAACGTGCAATTCCATACATTGACAAAAATCGCCTTCGTTTCCTCGCTCCGGCGCCTCTCCCCGCAGGCGCGGTCGGCCTCTCGGGCGAGACGGAGCGTCGAAGCGATTCGCCTGCCGCCTTCAGGCGTGTCCGACCCGGGCTTGGCTCACGGCATGGGCGAAGCCTTCGAGGGAGAAGGCGGCCACGTCCTCCGCGACGATGCGCTGGATCGCGACGCCCGCGAACACCTCGTCGAGGACGAGCTTGAAGAACACCGTCATCGGCTCGGCCGCGAATTCGAGGTCGAGGACCACCTGCATCGAGCGGCCCCAATCGAGGCAGACGTCGGCCGCGTCCGCGTAGGTCAGCACCGATTCCTTGAAGAACAGCTCGGCGGAGGAGGAGACGATGTCGGCGATGTTGCCGTGCCGCTCGCCGCGGATCCAGCCGATCAGTACGCCGCCGTCGAGCAGGCACAGCTCACCGATGAACTCGCGCAGCGCCTCGGCGAAAATCTGCTCGGCCGCCGCGTAGGCGTGCGGAACGGCCGACGGTCCCGGCGCGAAACGTTGGACCTGAGGGGTCATCGAGCTCTCGCGAAAAGGAAGAAAAGGATCTGCGCCACGGCGCGGTAAAATTCTGCCGGAATCGTCTGATCGACCTGCACAGCATCGTACAGCGACCTTGCGAGAGGCTTGTCCTCGATCACCGCGATGCCTTTTTCCTCGGCGATCGCGCGGATTCTGAGGGCGATGAGATCCTGCCCCTTGGCGAGCACGAGGGGGGCCGGGTTCTCGCTGGGCTCGTAGCGCAGAGCCACGGCGAAGTGCGTCGGGTTTGCGATCACCACCGTCGCCCGATCGACGTTGGCGAGCATCCGGTTGCGGGCGCGGTCCTGGGCGAGCGAGCGCAGCCGCGCCTTGACCGACGGATCGCCCTCGGTCTGCTTGTGCTCGTCCTTGATGTCCTGCCGCGACATCCGGAGCGAGCGCTGCCAGCGCAGCCGCGCCCAGACGAGATCGCCCGCGACGATGACGATGGTGGCGATGGCCACCGCCGAAACGAGGCGGATCGAGACCGTCAGGATCAGTTCGGGCAGCTGGCTCGGATCGACGAACATGGCGTTCAAGGCTCTGGTCCGCTCCGAGCGGAGGAGCAGAAGGGCGACGACACTGACCGACAGGAATTTAACGACGGATTTCAGGAACTCGACTTGACCCGAAGTTCCGAAGATCCGGGTGAATCCCGCCATCGGCGAGACCCGCGACCATTTCGGCGTGATCCGGTCGAGGACCAAGCGCGGCAGGTTCTGGAGGAGCGAGGCCGCGAGGCTGCAGACCGCCAGGATCAGCAGGATCGGTAGCAGGAAGCGGCCCGCCGCCAGCGCTACGCGGCTGAGCAGCAGCATCGCGTCGCCGCCGGTCTCCAGGGAGAAGCCGCGCGGATCGTCGAGGATCGGCGCGAAATCACCCGCGAGTTGCGCCGCCTGCCCCCGCGCGAACAGGGCCAGCGCGATCAGCAGGCCCAGGGTGGAGGCGAAGACCGGTGCCTCCCGCGAGAAGGGAATGTCGCCCTTCTCGATCGCCTCGCGGACACGCCGTTCGGTGGCGGCCTCGGTCTTGCTCTCGTGGTCGGTCTCCTCCGCCACGCCTCAGCCCCGGGGGCGAGCGCGGGCGGAGCCCCGGTCAGCGGATGAGCGCGTCATCCTCGCCTCCCGAATTGATCTCGATCTCGCCGCGTCCGGCCATGTCCATGGCCAGATCGGTGATGGAGCGGCGCGCCTCCATGACATCGCGCTGCGCCGCCGGTTCGCCGCCGTTCAGCTCGTGCTCGACCATGCGGCGCACGCGTGCGGAGAGGGCGCTGAGCACGGTGGTGCGGAACTCGGACTCGGTCCCCTTCAGCGCCAGCACGAGCCGGTCGTTGGGCACGGCGTCGAACAGGGTGGTGCGGGCGCGCGGCGCCAGCTTGACGATGTCGTCGAAGGTGAAGAGCAGACCCTTCAGGATCTCCACCGACTTCGGACGCGACTCGCCGAGGCTGGAGAGCACGTCGTCCATCTGCTGGCGTTCCATCTTGTTGATGATGTCGGCCATCTTGGCATGCGTGTCGGCGCCCGAGTTGCGCGCGCCGTTGATCATAAAGTCCTCGTGCAGCGTCTTCTCGATCGCGTGCAGCACGTCGTCGACGATGGGCTTGAAGCTCAGCATCCGCCGCATCACCGTGTTGCGTAAGGGAGCGGGCAGGTGGCCCATCACCTTGGCGGCCGTGGCGGGCTTCACCTTCGACAGGATCAGCGCCGCGGTTTGCGGATGCTCCTTGACGAGGTAGCTCGCCAGCACGCTCTCCTGCACGGTGCCGAGCCGCTCCCAGACCGAGCGGGTGGCGTTGCCGCGCACGTCCGCCAGGATGTCGGCGATCTGGTCGGCCGGCAGGAGGCCGCTGAGCAGCTTCTCGACCTCGCCCGCGGTGCCGATCAGGCTGTTGCCGGCGGAGAACTCGGCGGAGAAGGTCTCCACCACCGTGTCGAGCTGTTCGGGGCTGACGGCGCCGAGATTCGAGGCCGAGCGGGTGATGCGCTTGAGCTCGTCCGGCTCGAAATACTTGATGAGCCGCCCCGCCGCGGGCTTGCCCATGGCGAGCAGCAGCGCCGCGACCTGATCGACGGGATCGAGCCGCCGGGTCGTCACCGCGCGCGGGGCGACGGCGCCCGCGGTCACGACGTCCGAGGGAACAGGGCTCGATGCCAGGGGACTCGAGGACATGGCGGCCCGCTCTCGCCGACGCTCAGGCGTTCTGGTCGGCGGCGGAGGGGCCGACCACCTCGGTCAGCGACACGCCGAAACGGGAATTGTCCTCCTCGACGATGACGATCTCGCCGCGGGCGATGACACGACCGTTGACCATCACGTCAACGGGCTCGCCGACGCGGTGATCGAGGGGCACGACGGCGCCGCGCCCGAGCTTCATCAGGTCGGCCACCGGCATGGTCGCGGAGCCCAGCACGACCTGCATCAGTACCGGGATGCGCAGGATCGAATCGAGGTTGCGCCCGTCGCCGACGCGGGCGTCGGTGCCGGCGAGATCGGTGTCGGGGAAGGGGCTGCTGCTCATCACTCGGGCTCGTCGGGTCCGCTTCGTGCGTGGGACGGTCTAACGGGCGTGGCTGACGCGAGGCTTTCGCCGGAAGTGCGGACCATGCGCCTCGGTCGCCCTGCGTCGGTGCCGGCTGACATTTCGCTGACGGCCGGCGTCAGCTTCGCGGGGCCGCACGGTGACATCACGGGGCGTTACGCAACCACAACCGGAGCCGGACACCGTGAAAATCCTCAAGACCACCCTCGCCGCCACGCTCGCGATTTCGCTCGCCGCCGCCCCGGCCGTGGCCGACACGCCCGGCAAGGACTGGATGCCGATCGATCAAGTTCTGACCAAGCTGACCGAGGCCGGCTACGGCTCGGTGCGCAGCATCGAGGCCGATGACGGCCTGTGGAAGGCCAAGGCCAGCCGCGACGGCCGGAACGTCAAGGTTCAGCTCGACCCGCATTCCGGCGTCATCGTCGAGAAGGCCGGAAAGACCCGCGACGACTGAGGCGGAGGCCGCCTCACGCCTTCTCCGATCGCGCCGCCAGCAGTGCAGCATGCGACGCCTCCAGCTCGGCGAGCGCCGCCCGCGCCTCGTCGATCTTGAGGCTGAGCGCATCCAGCACCTCGCGGCCCTCCTCCTTGAACGAGCGCACCGCCTCCCCGGCCTGGGTCAGGGCCACCCCGGAGGCGGCGACCGCCGCGCCGTACTCGGCCTGGGTCCGGTCGAGGCGCTTGAGCTTGAGGTACATCGGCACCACGCAGGCGCTCGTGGCCACGAGCGCGACGAGGAGTATGCCGTCAACCAAGGAGCCCATGGGCGCCCTCCTTCTCCGGAGTGATCGCGTCCTCGACTCGCAGGACGTAGGCGCCCTGCGACTGCCCGGCCCGGCACCAGAACAGCGGCCGGTCGTTGCCCTCGAGCTTGACCCGGGTCGCGGGGGTGGCGTCGAGGGTGAGCACCTGCCCGACCTTGAGCCCGGCGATCTCGCCGAGCGTGAGGTGACGCTCCTCGAGCACGGCCCGCAGGCGCACGGTGGTCTTCTGCACCTCCGCGGCGATCTGCTCGGCCCAGCGCGGGTCGCGGGCCGACGACTCGCCGGTCAGCACCTTGGCCAGAGCCGGGCGCAGCGGATTCAGCACCGTCTGCGGGATGATGAGGAACATCTCGCCGCCGCGGTTGAGCGCCTGGAGCAGGAACTTGGCCTGGACCGCCTTGTTGGACCGGCGGCCGATCACCGCGAACTCCATCCGGGTCTCGGTGCGCTCCAGGCGGAAGCTCGTCTGCGAGACGAGGCCGAAGGAGGATTCCAGCGCCTTGCCGACCTGCTCGAACACCATCTGCGCGATGCGCAGCTCGATCGCGGAGAAGGTGCGCTCGTCCTCGACCGGCGGTTCGGAACCGTCCGAGCCGAACAGCACCTCGGTCATGGTGTAGATGAAGTCCCGGTCGAGCCCGACGAGGACGTGCCCGTCCCAGCCCGGCGCGTGGAAGATGCCGACCACCGCGTTGGCGTCGTAGGTGTCGAGGAACTCGCCGAAGCGGCCGCTCTCGACGCCGCTCAGGGAGTAGAAGGTCGAAGAGGCAGCCAGATGCTTGGCGGCGTCGCTGCACGCGGTGGCGAGGCGGTCGAACACCACGCTGAGCATCGGCAACCGGTCGAGCGACAGGCCGCCGGCCTCCTGGATGCGCGTGCGGATGTCGGGCGCAGGCTTGGTCGCCGTGACGAAGGGCGGGAGGACCGGGACGGGCTCGGCCGCGGGTTCCGTCCCGGCCTCGGAGGTCTGGGTATCGTCCATCGGCGAAGCCCCTTACGCCGCGGCCGGTTCGGCGCGGGCGCCCGGCACGGTGGCGCTCTCGACCTCGTCGATGGTCGGGCGATCGGCGCCCGCGATGCCCTTGCGGCCGTGCTCGATCGCGACCTGGGGCAGCGCGCCGTTCATGTAGGCGATCAGGCTCTGCTTCACGATGGTGTAGGGGGCGCACTGCTTCTCGCGCACGCCCTTCACCTTGATGGCGAGCGGGGCCAGCACGCCGTAGGAGGCGAACACGCCGAAGAAGGTACCGACCAGCGCGGCGCCGATCAGGCCGCCGAGGATCTGCGGCGACTGGTCGAGCGCGCCCATCGCCTTCACGATGCCGAGCACCGCCGCGACGATGCCGAGCGCCGGCAGCGCCTCGGCCACGGTGTTGATCGCGGCGTAGGGCTTGAGCCGGTACTTCTTGTGGGTGCCGATCTCCTCCTCCATCAGCGCCTCGATCTCGTGCGAGCGGGCGTTGCCGATCAGGATCAGGCGGCAATAGTCGCAGATGAACAGGAGCAGATCCTGATCCTTGGTCACATCGGGATAGTTCTTGAAGATCTCGGAATTGGCCGGATCGTCGAAATGCGTCTCGACTTCGTTGCGCGGCTTGGTCTTCAGTTCGCGCATCAGGGCGTGCAGCAGCCCGAGCAGCGAGAGGAAGTCCTGGCGCTTCGGCCCCTTGTTGGTGAAGGCCTCCATCGTCGCCTTGCCAGAATCCATCACGACCTTCAGCGGGTTGGCGATGACGAAGGTGCCCGCCGCCATGCCGCCGATGATGACGAACTCCCAGGGCTGCCAGATCACGATCAGGTGCCCGCCCATGGCGACGAAGCCGCCGAGCATGCAGCCGATCGCGATGACGAGGCCGACGAGGATTCCCATGGGAAGGCTCCGGGGGACACCGCTGCGGGGACGGGTGCCGACGCGCGGCGGCCCTTTGTCCCGAGCGAATACGGGCGGTGGCTTGCGCGGAGCTTTTTGGAGCGATGCGGTGCCCCCGCTTGGAGCCGGGCACCCGAGCGCATAACTGAGGCTCATGTCTCGTGGCGATGCGCCCGACCGGTGGTCGGGAGCATCGCGTTCGGCGGACTCCCGCCGCCTCGCATTCGCGAGGGCAGCCGGTGATGAGCGATTCTCATCGTCGGCTGGCGTCCCATGTGATTCAAACGTACCGGAGCGCCTCCTTGGCCCAGACCGACGATCGCCTGCCGCAGATGCACGCCACCACGATCCTGATGGTCCGCAAGGGCGGCCGGGTGGTGATCGGCGGCGACGGACAGGTCAGCCTCGGCCAGACCATCGTGAAGGGCAATGCCCGCAAGGTCCGGCGGCTCGCCAAGGGCAGCGTCATCGGCGGCTTCGCCGGCGCGACCGCCGACGCCTTCACCCTGTTCGAGCGGCTCGAGGCCAAGCTGGAGCAGTATCCCGGCCAGCTCACCCGCGCCTGCGTCGAGCTCACCAAGGACTGGCGCACCGACCGCTATCTGCGCCGCCTGGAGGCGATGATGCTGGTAGCCGACAAGGACGTCAGCCTGCTGCTCTCCGGCTCCGGCGACGTGCTGGAACCCGAGACCGGGGTGATGGCGATCGGATCGGGCGGCAATTTCGCGCTGGCCGCCGCCCGGGCACTGGAGGACGGCGAGCACGATGCCGAGGCGATCGTGCGCCGGTCGATGAAGATCGCCGCCGAGATCTGCGTCTACACCAACGGCAACCTCGTGATCGAAGCCCTCGACGCGGCCTGAGGGCCGCGCTCCCTGGAAAGCCGGGCTTTGCCCGCTTAGATCGTTTTCGGGGAAGGCTCCGCGCCCGACGCGCCGCCCCGCAAGTTCAAGAAAATGGCCGCAGGAGCCCGATGACCACCTTCTCTCCCCGCGAGATCGTCTCCGAGCTCGACCGCTTCATCGTCGGCCAGAAGGACGCCAAGCGCGCGGTCGCCATCGCGCTGCGCAACCGCTGGCGCCGCCAGCAGCTCAAAGGGCCGCTGCGGGACGAGGTGGCGCCCAAGAACATCCTGATGATCGGCCCGACCGGCTGCGGCAAGACCGAGATCGCCCGCCGCCTCGCGCGGCTGGCCGGCGCGCCCTTCCTCAAGGTCGAGGCCACCAAGTTCACCGAGGTCGGCTATGTCGGCCGCGACGTCGAGCAGATCGTGCGCGACCTCGTCGAGGTCGGCATCGGCCTGACGCGGGAGGAGAAGCGCAAGGCGGTCAAGGCCAAGGCGGAGGCCGCGGCCGAGTCGCGCATCCTCGACGCGCTGGTCGGCCCGACCGCGAGCCAGGCGACCCGCGAGAGCTTCCGCAAGAAACTGCGTGCCAGCGAGCTCGACGACAAGGAGGTCGAGATCGAACTCGTCCCGTCAGGCCCGCAGGGCATGCCGATGTTCGAGATCCCCGGCATGCCGGGCGCCTCCATGGGCGCGATCAACATTTCCGACATGCTCGGCAAGGCGCTGGGCGGCCAGCGCGGCAAGCCGCGCCGCATCACCGTCGCCGACGCCTACGCGCCGCTGATCGCCGAGGAGAGCGACAAGCTCGTGGACGACGACGCGCTCACCCGCGAGGCGATCCGCGAGGTCGAGGACAACGGCATCGTCTTCCTCGACGAGATCGACAAGATCTGCGCCCGCGAGGGCCGCTCCGGCGCCGACGTGTCCCGCGAGGGCGTGCAGCGCGACCTGCTGCCCTTGATCGAGGGCACCACGGTGGCGACCAAGCACGGGCCGGTGAAGACGGACCACATCCTGTTCATCGCATCCGGCGCCTTCCACGTCTCGAAGCCGTCCGACCTGCTGCCCGAGTTGCAGGGGCGCCTGCCGATCCGCGTCGAGCTGCAGCCGCTGACCGTGGAGGATTTCAAGCAGATCCTCACCGCCACGGAGGCGAGCCTGATCAAGCAGACCGTGGCGCTGATGGAGACGGAGGGCGTCACCCTCGACTTCACCGAGGACGCCATCGACGCGCTCGCCCGCGTGGCGGTGGAGGTGAACGGCTCGGTTGAGAATATCGGCGCCCGCCGCCTCCAGACCGTGCTGGAGCGGGTGATCGACGAGATCTCCTTCACTGCCACCGACCGCTCCGGCGAGACGGTGCCGATCGATGCGGGCTACGTGCGCGAGCGGGTGGCGGATCTCGCCGCCAACACGGATCTCAGCCGCTTCATCCTCTGACCGTGCGCGCACGGCCGGAGGCGTCCGACGTCGCCCTGCCGATCCTCGCGCTCGTTGCGGGGATGGTGTCGATCCAGTGCGGCGCCGCCCTCGCCAAGGGCTTGTTTCCCGTCGTCGGCGCGGCGGGCGTCACGGCTCTGCGCGTCGGCTTCTCCGCGCTGATCCTGCTCGCGGTCTGGCGGCCGTGGCGGCGCGGCCCCGAACGCGGCGATCTCGGCGCCATCGCGCTCTACGGCGCGGCGCTCGGTCTGATGAACCTGCTGTTCTATCTGGCGCTGCGCACGATTCCGCTCGGGATCGCTGTCGCCATCGAGTTCACCGGCCCGCTCGCCGTGGCGCTGGTGGGCTCGCGCCGCGGGATCGATTTTGCCTGGATCGGCCTCGCGGTACTGGGCCTCGGCCTGCTCCTGCCGCTCGGCGACACCGCCGCCCTTGACCCGACGGGCGCGGCTCTGGCCCTCGGCGCGGGCCTGTGCTGGGCCGCCTACATCGTCTTCGGCCAGCGCGCCGGCCGGGCCGGCGGGGGGCGGGCGGTGTCCCTCGGCATGCTGGTCGCTGCCGTCGTGGTCGCGCCTGTGGGAATTGGGCAGGCCGGCACGGCACTGTTCACGCCCGCAACCCTTGCGATGGGGCTCGTCATCGCCGTGCTGTCGAGCGCCCTGCCCTACTCGCTGGAGATGTTCGCCCTCACCCGCCTGCCCCGCCCGGCCTTCGGCGTGCTGATGAGCCTGGAGCCGGCGGTCGCGGCATTGGCCGCCCTGGCGCTCCTCGGCGAGCGGCTGACCCCGGTGCAGGGGGGCGCCATCGGCTGCATCGTGGCCGCCTCCGCCGGGATCACGCTGGCGAACCGCAAGTCTGACAAGAACAAGTCTGACAAGAGGATGCCGAAGGAGGATGCGGCCCCTTAAGGCCGTCTACCCCTCCCAGACCTGCCCCGGCCGCAACGCCAGGAACCGCTCCGGCGGCAATCCCGCCGCCGTCAGCGCCTCGGCCAGGGCCTCGACCGGGCGCTCGATGCCCTCGTCGGTGAGCTTGAAGGTGCCCCAATGGTGGCCGAGCGCCTGATCGGCGCCGAGCAGTGTCAGGGCCTCCACCGCGTCGGCCGGGTTCATGTGCTGAGGCTGCATGAACCAGCGCGGCTCGTAGGCGCCGATCGGCAGGGTCGCGAGCCGGGGCGGGCCGAAGCGGGCGCGGATCTCGCGGAAGATCGCGCCGTCGCCCAGCCCCGTATCACCGACATGGTAGTGCACCCCGCGCGGCGTGGTGAGCAGGAAGGCGCACCACAGCGCCATGCGCCGGTCGTTGAAGCCGCGGGCCGACCAGTGGTTGGCGGGCGTCAGGTGCGCGGTGATGCCCGAGCCGAGATCGACCGACTCGCCCCAGTCGCGGGTCTCGACATGCATGGTCTCGTCGTAGCCGCGCAGGATCGCGTCGTTGCCGAGCGGGGCCACGATCAACGGCTGATGGTCCTGCCAGAGCCGGGCGACGGTGGGGCCGTCGAGATGGTCGTAGTGGTTGTGGGTGATCAGCACCGCGTCGATGGGCGGGAGATCCGCATAGGCGATGCCGGGCGGGTTCACGCGCTTCGGGCCGGCGAAGCGGAACGGGCTCGCGCGCCGGGCGAAGACCGGATCGACGAGGATGTTGCGGCCGGCCACCTGGAACAGGTAGCTCGCATGCCCGATCAGCACGACGCGAAAGTCCTCGACCCGCTCCGGCGGCTTGTCCGCCGGGAACGAGCTTGGGAAGCTCGCCGGCCAGACCTCCGGCTTGCCGGTCCGGCGCCAGCGGGCGAGGTCGCCGAGCGACTTGTCGGGGGGCTGGTTCGCGGCGTGGAAGCGCAGGCCGTCGAAATGGTCGCTGATGGGCCCGCGGTAATAGGGGTTGCGGCCCCGGCGATGGGCGGCGTAGCCGACGCCCCCCAGGGTCATCACCGTGGCCGCGCTGGCGACCGTGAGCAGGCCACGCTTCTTCATACGGCCAAGATGGCCCGTACGGTTCCCGGTTCAAGCGCGGCGCGGAGCCTCAGGAGCGCCAGCGCAGCTCCTGGCGCGTCAGCGGGTTGGCGAAGGGCCGGCCCTCGCGGGCGGCCTCCAGGGCCTCGCGCTTGAGGCGGAAGTACCATTGCGAGGGCAGATCGCCCTGGCCCAGCAGCACCATGGTCGGCTTGCGGTCGAGGCCGGCCTGGGCGTGCTGCAGCACCTGCTGATCCTGGGTCAGGAACTGGCGCATCAGCGGCTTTGCGATCGGCTTCAGCAGGTTGAGCGCGGGCATACTCCAGTAGAGCGCATTGGTCAGCATCGTCCGGTTGGGGCCCATCGGCGTGGCGAACGTGTAGTTCGCCACCCGCTTCGTACCCGCCTTGATCCGCTCCAGCCGCACGCCGGGCAGGCGGAACTCGATCTCGACCGCCGGCGCGCCGCCGAGCAGGCGATAGACCGGCGAACTCGTCGTCGTGGCGTGGCTCGTCATGACGAAGCCGTGCGGCACGGGCTGGAAGGTCTTCACCTTCTCCCGCAGCTCCTTGGAGGGCCGGAACCACCACGTGTCGTGGACGAAGGCGACATGGCCGGGATCGACGAGGCTCAACGTCGTCAGGTCGAAGGAGGCCTCGACCTCCAGTTCGAGCACGAGGCAGCCCGCCGGCTCGAAATCGAGGGCGGGCACCGCCGGCACCGCCTCCGGGTCGGAGGGTCCGAGATGCGGGTTGACCCAGAGGAAGCCCGCGCTCTCGACGATGGGGAAGCGCTGGACCGCAATGCGCGAGAAGTCGGAGGCGTCGTGCTCGGAGAGCGTCGGCACATCGCGGCAGCGTCCGTCGGTGCCGAAGCGCCAGCCGTGGAATGGGCACATCAGCGTGTCGCCGTCGAACTTGCCCTTGGATAGGGCCATGCCGCGATGGGGACAGCGGTCGCGCAGGGCGAACAGGGCGCCGTCCTTGCCCCGGCCGAGCACCACCTGCTCGCCGTTGAGCGCGACAGCCCGCATCTTGCCGCCGGCAACCGCGGAGGCTTGCCCGGCGCAGTACCACGCGTTCGGCAGCGGCTCGCGCATGGCGCGCGGATCGAGGGCGTCGTCGGTGGAAACGCGCGGGGCGGCGGCGGAGGACATAGACTCGAAAAGCCCGATGCTGACGGGCGCCCTCTTTAGGCCTCCCGTCGCCGGTCGGCCAGCAGGGCGGCCATCCGGGTCATCGGGGCCGCATTGTGCACCGCGGCGAGACAACGCACCGGATCGGCCGCGAGGGGTCTTTCGCGCGGCGGAATTCCTCCCTACCTTGGGGCTCATCCGCAACGAACGAAAGGAGGTGATCCAGTGTCTCATTGTCATCAGCCGTCGCCGACGACCAAGGCCTGGACCGTTACCTCCGGCGTGTGCGCCTAACGCATTCGCGGGATCACGACAGGTTTCGTCGGACTGACCGGTTCGACAATGGAAGGGCCGCCCCCATCGGGGCGGCCCTTCGCATGTTCGGGATGTCGACGGCAGCAGCCTAGCGCATCGTGCCGGATATCGGATCCGGCACGATGCGCTAGGCTTTTGTTTTTGCCTCATCTTTTCCCGAAAGCTGCAAACCACCTTTCGGGATGTTGCTCTAGCGCGGCTGGGCCTGGAACAACGGCGCGGCCAGGGCCTCGCAGCGGGCGCGCCAAAGATCGCGCTCGGCCCGCAGATCCTCCATCTTGCCGACTTCCTCGGCGATGTGGGCGCGCAGCTCGCGGATCTCCTGGGCCAGGATGACCTGAAGCTCGTCGCGGCGCTCGGCCTCCAGCCGGAGCCGGGCCTTCAGCATCATGTTCTCGGCCATGATCTCGGCAACGTCCTCGTCGGCGGATTCGGCCGGCTTCGCGGCGGCGGAGACGAGGCGGGGCGACCAAGTGGTGCCGCGCGATTCGGTGTCCGGCTCGGCGGGAACGGCTTCGACCTCAGGGATCTCGACGGATTTGGCCTCGGACATCGTCGCGCGCATGGTGGCAAGCCAGTCTCGCAGCGGCGCGCTGCTGATCGGAGACCGGGGACCGGACTCGGAAGATGGGGCCTGTCGCGCGGGTTCCGACATCGGGTCGTCCTCGGGCACCCTCAGCGGTGCGTCTTCGCTCATCAGAGCTCAACATGCTTAACGAAGGGTAAAGTTCGACCCTCCGCTTCCCGCCGTTTCGGGTGCGATCACGGGTCGATCCGCGTGCGGCCATCGGCTTCCGGATCGAGAAGGGCTCGGGCCCGGTCGGGATTGACTTGGCGCGGTCCAGGGCCTATCCGCCCGGCTTCCATTTCGACGTTCGAACGTCACGATGAGCCGCCGACCGGCCCGAGAGGCCGGAGGTCAACGTCCGACAGCGCGTCTGCGCCCTCGGGCGCCCTTGTCGTTGCCGGACTTTCGCCGAAGCGTCAAACGAGCCCTGCCATGGCGCCCGCGAACGAGACCACCCTTCGCATCGAGGATGCGGTCAACGATTTCTGCCCGTGGTCGGGCAAGCCGATCGTGCCCGAGGCGCTGACCCTCTACAACGGCGCGGTGGTCGGCTTCTGCAATGCGGAGTGCCGGGACAAGTTCGCCCGCGCGGTGGCGGCCTTCGAGGACGCGCTGCGCGCCCGCCGCGTGGCCAATGCCGGCCTTCACCAGTAAGGACCTCTGAACCCGCATGTTCGAAGGCCTTTCCGATCGCCTTTCCGGCATCCTCTCCGGGCTGACGCGCCGCGGCGCGCTGACGGAAGCCGACGTCACCGCCGCCATGCGCGAGGTGCGCCGCGCCCTGCTGGAGGCAGACGTCGCCCTCGAAGTGGTGCGCTCGTTCACCGACAAGGTGCGCGAGAAGGCGGTGGGCGCCGTCGTGCTCAAGTCGGTGACGCCCGGCCAGATGGTCGTGAAGATCGTCAACGACGAGCTCATCGCGATGCTCGGCACCGATGCCAGCGTCGTCGACCTCAACGCCCCCGCCCCCGTCGCCATCCTGATGGTCGGCCTCCAGGGCTCGGGCAAGACCACCACCACCGCCAAGATCGCGCGCCGGCTGAACCAGCGCGAGAAGCGCCGGGTTCTGCTCGCCTCCCTCGACACCCGTCGCCCCGCGGCGATGGAGCAGCTCGCGGTGCTCGCCAAGCAGGTCGAGGTCGAGAGCCTGCCGATCGTCGCCGGCCAGTCGGCGGTGCAGATCGCCCGGCGCGCCATGGAGGCCGCCCGGCTCGGCGGCTTCGACGTGGTAATGCTCGACACCGCCGGCCGCACCACGGTCGACGAGGGCCTGATGGCTGAGGCCGCCGAGGTGAAGGCGGCGACCAACCCGCACGAAGTGCTGCTGGTGGCCGACGCGCTCACCGGCCAGGACGCGGTCAACACGGCGCGGGCCTTCGACCAGCGGCTCGGCGTCACCGGCATCGTGCTCACCCGCATGGACGGCGATTCCCGCGGCGGCGCGGCGCTCTCCATGCGCGCCGTCACGGGCAAGCCGATCAAGCTCGTCGGCGTCGGCGAGAAGGTCGATGCGCTCGAAGAGTTCCACCCGCAGCGGGTGGCCAACCGCATCCTCGGCATGGGCGACATCGTCTCGCTCGTGGAGAAGGCGGCCGAGACCATCGACCACGAACAGGCCCTGCGCACCGCCGAGAAGATGCGGAAGGGCAAGTTCGACCTCGAAGACCTGTCGATGCAGCTCGCCCAGATGGAGAAGATGGGCGGCATCGGCGGGCTGATGGGGATGCTGCCCGGCATGGGGCAGATCAAGAAGCAGGTCGAGGGCGCCAATCTCGACGAGAAGATGTTCAAGCGCCAGCGCGCCATCATCTCCTCGATGACGGCGCAGGAGCGCAAGAACCCCGACATCCTCAAGAACAGCCGCAAGAAGCGCATCGCGGCGGGCGCCGGCGTGAAGGTCGAGGAGATCAACAAGCTCCTCAAGATGCACCGGACCATGGCCGACATGATGAAGGCGATGGGATCGGGCAAGCGCGGCGGCATCGGCCAGGCGCTGGGCAGCATGTTCGGGCTCGGCGGCGGCATGCCGGGCGGCCTTCCCGGCGGCATGAAGCTGCCCCCGGGCATGCCCGAGCCGACGCCGGAGCAGATCGCCGAGATCGAGCGGCAGTTCGGCGGCAAGCTTCCGCCGATGCCGGCGGGCATGGGCGGCGGAAAGATGCCGGGCCTTCCGGGCCTGGGCGGACCGAAGCTGCCGGGGCTGGGCGGCTTCCTGCCGGGTAAGAAGAAATGACGATCTTGTCCGCGCAAGGAATCGATCCCGAGCTGGCAAGCCTGCGCGAGAGCATCGACAACTTCGATGCCGCGCTCATCCATCTGCTCGCCGAGCGCTTCCGCTGCACCCAGCGGGTCGGCGAGCTGAAGGCCCGCAAGGGCCTGCCTCCCTCGGATCCGGACCGGGAGGCGCGTCAGGTCAAGCGCCTGAGGAATCTCGCGGTCGAAGCCAAGCTCGACCCCGATTTCGCCGAGAAGTTCCTGGCCTTCGTGGTCAAGGAAGTCATTCGGCACCACCGGACGATCGCCGAAAGCGTCGATCACAACACTCCGCACAAACACGACACCGAAAGGAACGACTGATGTCCCTCAAGATCCGTCTCACCCGCGGCGGCGCCAAGAAGCGCCCCTACTACCGCATCGTCGTCGCCGACGCCCGCGCCCCGCGCGACGGCCGCTTCATCGACAAGGTCGGCGCCTACGACCCGATGAAGGCCAAGGACGATCCGGCCCGCATCGTCCTCGACAACGAGAAGATCCAGTCCTGGCTCGCCAAGGGCGCGCAGCCGACCGACCGCGTCCTGCGCTTCCTCGACGCCGCCGGCCTCGCCAAGCGCCCGGCCCGCAACAACCCGCAGAAGGCGGAGCCGGGCGAGAAGTCCAAGGAGCGCGCCGCCAAGCGCGCCGAGAAGGCCGCCGCCCCGGCCGAAGACGCCGCGGCCTGAGCCGATCGCCTCCCTCCCCCTCGCGGGGGAGGGTTTAGGGGCGGGGGTCGCGCAACGGGCACCGTTGCGCCTCTGCCAGCATCACCCCCCGCCCCTCGCTCCTTTCCTGTTTGAGGAAGGGACGAACGCGCCGTCATCGAGGCACCTTGCATGGCCCGCCGCCCCGGATCCTCATCGCGTGGACCTGCGCGGTCCGCCGAACGCCTCGCTCCGGAGGCCGTCACCTCGGCCCGCAAGCCGCAAGGCGCCAAATCCGTCCCGCCCGCCTCGCCCGATCCGGGCCTCGTCCTGCTCGGTGAATTCGGCCGGCCGCACGGCCTGCACGGCGAAGTGCGCCTGAAATCCTACACCGGCGAACCCCTGGCGATTGCGGGCTACGGTCCCCTGCGCGCTTCCGACGGCCGCACCCTCGAACTCAAGGACGCCCGGCCCGCCCCCGGCGGATCGCCCGACCTGCTGATCGTGCGGGTGCAGGGCGTCGATGACCGCAGCGGCGCCGAGGCCCTCAACCGCGTCACTCTCGCCATCGCCCGCGAACGCCTCGGGCAGGCCGAGGACGAGGACGAGTTCTTCCTCACCGACCTGATCGGGCTCACGGTCGAGGACGGCAACGGGACGGCGATCGGCACCATCGTGGCGGTGCCGAACTACGGCGGCGGCGACCTGCTCGAGATCCGTCCGGCGGCCGGCGGCCCGACCGCGCTGCTACCCTTTACAAAGGCCTTCGTGCCGAGCCTCGACATCGCCGGCGGAAAGGTCGTCGCGGACCCGCCGGAGGACCTGTTCGCCCCGCCGGGGCCGAAGCCCGCCGACGATCCGGGCTGATCATCGATCAGCGTGTGCCCGCTTCCATCGCGGCGCGGGCGAGGCGGATCGGCTCGGGCGACAGCGCCAGGGGACCGTCGAACGGGCGCTCGTGCAGGGCGATCACGCCGAGGGTCGTCACCATCGCGGCCGAGAACAGGAACAGCGTCGTGGCCTGCGCGAGCGGGCGCTCGCAATGGACGAGGGCGATCGCCGTCAGCGTCAGGGTGGCAAGGACGAGGAGCGTCAGCCACTTGCTCTCATCGCTGCGGGCGGCGCTCAGCGCGAGGCGTTCGCTGCGGGCCGAGCGCAGTTGCATCACCGCTTCGAGCAGGGCCGCATGGGTGGCCTCCCCCGCCTCCGCGGCGGTGCGCGGGTCGGCCGCCGTCTGGAGCAGACGCCCGAGCGCCTGGCCCGCCGATTGCGCCGAGGCGCCGGTCGCGGCCATGGAGGGCCACTCCTCCTTCACCACCGCCTCGAGATAGGCGAACAGCGAGGTGCGCAGGCCGCTCATGTCGGGCGCCGAGGCGATGCTGAGATCGTAGACCGCCAGCGCGTGCGAGCGCTCCGCCTGCAGCACGCGGCTCGCCTGCCGCTGGCGCTCCCAGGCATCGTTGGCGACGAAGCCGGTCAGCAGCGCGAGAAGAACCGCGACGACGCCGATATAGGGCGGCACGATTCCGGTCGCGAGGAGGCGCATCCCGCCCCGCGTCCAAGGCAGATTGGTGAGCAGGCTCAGGACGAGGCAGACCGCGAGGAAGACACCCGCCAGCAGGGTGAACATCAGCCAGACGGGTTGGTCGAGCCAGAGGCCGAGAATCATCGCGGGATCGATCGAAGGGACGGGGCCCGCCAGCGTGACCGCCAAACCCTCCGATTCGGTAAAGGCGGTCAGCGCGTCTCCCGCGTCGCCGCATCCCGGCAGGGCCGGATCGCCTCCGGCTCCGGCCGCCGCTCCGGCGCCGGGGCTTCGAACACCGCGAGATAGCCGACCCCGCCCTTCAGCCGCGTCATCGACACCTCGCGAAAACCGACCGCGGCGAGTTCGCAGCGCAGGAGCTTGGGCGGCGTGCCGTGGCGCGAGGGGATCGCGTCGGCATCGACGATGCCGACCCGTCCGCCGGGCCTCATCGCCGCGGCGAGGTTCCAGAGCAGGCCGAAGGGCTGGGCGATCTCGTGGTACATGTGGACCAGCACCGCCGCATCGACCGAGCCCGGCGGCAGCCGAGGGTCATGCGGCTCGCCGCGCACCACGGTGACGTTCGACAGGCCCCATTCGGCAACACGGCGCTCGAGATCGGCGAGATAAGCCGGCGTGATATCCTGCGCCAGGACGCGGCCCTGCGGACCGACGCGCGGGCTCAGGCGGAACACGTAGTAGCCGTTGCCGGCGCCGATATCGGCCACCGTCTCGCCGGGCGCGATGCGCATCAGGCGCGCGACCTGCCCGACCTCGTCGGCCCCGTCGCGCTCCCGCTCGTTCGCCCATTGCGGAGCGACGATCTCGGCCACCGGCCGGTCGGGCTTGGCAAAGCGTTCGGACGGTACGCCGGGCGGCGCGAGCGGCTCGGCCGCGGAGGCCGGCAGGGTCAACGAGAGGAGAATGGCGAAGAAGCGGATCATGCCCCGGATAAGTCCCGGCATGGACGAACGTGCCCGCCCCGCGCGTCTCGGCCGCGCTGCGAACCATCGGGCGTGCGCCCCGTTCGCAAGGAAGTGGCTCCAACCGAAACCCGAGCGAGAGACGCCATGCGCCGCCCGATCCTCCTCCTCGCCTTCCTCGCACTGCCGGCCTCCCCGGCGTCAGCGCAGGGCTTCCCCGGTGCAACGGTGGGCATCCCCCTGGGACGGCCGGATCCGTTCGGCGCCACGATGCCCCACTCGGCCGAGCCGATGGCTCAGCCGATGACGGAGCCCTTCGCCGCTCCACCGGCCGGTCGGCAGAGAATAGGGCACGGTCGCCGGCTGCGCCCCTCGTCCCGGCCGCACCTCGACCACCGCCACCGAGCGGAACCGAGGCAGCGTCCTCCACTCGCCCGGCGCTGACGGGCCGGTGCGCCCTCATTGACCGGTCCGGCCCACGTCGCCATCAAGCGGCATGAGCGAGCCCGTCGATCCTGCCACGTCCGCCCCCTGGCGGGTCACTGTCCTGACCCTCTACCCGGAGATGTTCCCCGGCCCGCTGGGTCATTCCCTGTCCGGGGACGCGCTCGCCCGCGGAGCGTGGAGCCTAGAGCCGCGGCAGATCCGCGAGCACGGGCTCGGCCGCCACCGCAACGTGGACGACACGCCCGCCGGCGGCGGGGCCGGAATGGTTCTGCGCTGCGACGTGCTCGGAGCCGCCATCGACGCCGCGGCTGCCCCGGACGACGCCCGCCCGCGCCTGCTCATGTCCCCGCGCGGAAAACCGCTGACGCAGGCGCGGGTGCGGGCCCTGGCCGGGGGGCCCGGCGCGATCATCGTCTGCGGGCGCTTCGAGGGGGTGGACGAGCGGGTGATCGAGGCGCGCAACCTCGAAGAGGTCTCCATCGGCGACTACGTGCTCTCCGGCGGAGAGATCGCCGCCCTCGTGCTGATCGATGCCTGCGTGCGCCTGCTGCCCGGCGTGATGGGCAAGCACGCCTCCGGGGTGGAGGAGAGCTTCGAGGGCGGCCTGCTCGAATACCCGCACTACACCCGGCCCCGGGAATGGGAGGGGCGGACGATTCCCGACGTGCTGATGGGCGGCAACCACGCGGCCATCGCCCGCTGGCGGGCCGAGCGCAGCCGCGCGCTGACGCGGGCGCGCCGTCCCGACCTGCTGCAGAGCGACGAACCTTAGATCGATTTTCTCCGTCGCTGTTCTTCCGAGAACTGAACTATCGTTCTGTTGCCTGCAGCACACGCGGATCTGAATCCTTGAAAACGCCGCTTGCATCGCGGCAAGCGATCCGTCATTCACCGCGGCGGGACACCTCCCCCCAACGGGAGGCGCTCATCTGGAAGGATGGCTGACATGACGGCTCAAATGCCCGCCGCGCGCCCGCGCGTGCCTTACTTTTCGTCCGGCCCGACGACCAAGCGTCCCGGCTGGACCCTTGATGCCCTCTCCGGCGCGGCTTTGGGCCGCTCGCACCGCTCGGTCGCCGGCAAGGCCAAGCTCGCCGAGGCCATCGAACTCACCCGCAAGGTCCTGCGCGTCCCCGCCGATTACCGTATCGGCATCGTCCCCGGCTCCGATACCGGCGCCGTCGAGATGGCGATGTGGTCGATGCTCGGCCCCAAGACCGTCGAGGTCATGGCCTGGGATTCCTTCGGCGCCGAGTGGGTCACCGACGCGCTCAAGGAACTCAAGATCGATCCGATCGTGCATGTCGGCGAGCACGGCATCCTGCCCGAGCTCGACGCGATCGACACCAAGAACAACGACATCGTCTTCACCTGGAACGGCACCACTGCCGGCGTGAAGGTCCCGCACAGCGACTGGATCGCCGACGACCGCGAGGGCGTCACCATCTGCGACGCCACCTCGGCCGCCTTCGCGATGCCGCTGCCCTGGGACAAGCTCGATGTCGTCACCTATTCCTGGCAGAAGGTGATGGGCGGCGAGGCCGCGCACGGCATGCTGATCCTCTCGCCCCGCGCCGTGGCGCGCCTCGAGAGTCACACGCCGGCCTGGCCGATCCCGAAGGTGTTCCGCCTGACCAAGGGCGGCAAGCTGATCGAGGGCATCTTCAAGGGCGACACCATCAACACGCCCTCGATGCTGGCGGTCGAGGACTACCTCGACACCCTGACATGGGCGCAGAGCATCGGCGGCCTCGACGCGCTCCATGCGCGGGCGGACGCCAATGCTCGGGTGGTCCATGACTGGGTGGCGCGCACCCCTTGGATCGGCCACCTCGCGGTGGATCCGGCGACCTACTCGAACACGGGCGTGTGCCTCGTGATCACCGACCCGGACGTGCTCGCCAAGGGCGACGCCGTGGTCAAGACCGTCGCCGCCGGCATCGTCAGCCGCCTGGAGAAAGAGGGCGTCGCCTTCGACTTCGGCGCCTACCGCGACGCGCCGGCCGGTCTGCGCATCTGGTGCGGGGCCACCGTTGAGGCCTCCGACATCGCCGCGCTCACCCCCTGGCTCGACTGGGCCTTCGCCCAGGAGAAGGCGGCGCTCGCCGCCGCGGCGGCCTGACGGTCTGAGACGCCACGATGGCCGGTCGCGAGACCGGCCATTTGCTTATGACGCGCTCCAGCGATCCGCCCGTTCGCGCGACGCCGCGACCGGCCATGCCCTCTCGCGAGAGGCAGCGATCCTGCGCGCCCGCATGACGCGAGGTGCTCCCGTGTCCCAACCCATCCCTTCCAAACCCAGGGTCCTCGTCTCCGACGCCCTGTCGGAAGCCGCCGTCCAGATCTTCCGCGATCGCGGCATCGCGGTCGATTTCCAGCCCGGCCTCGGCAAGGACAAGGAGGCGCTGGCGGCCGTCATCGGCGACTATGACGGCCTCGCCATCCGCTCCGCCACCAAGGTGACGGCCAAGCTGCTCGCCCGGGCCACGCGGCTCAAGGTGATCGGCCGCGCCGGGATCGGCGTCGACAATGTCGACGTGCCGGCGGCGACCGCAAAAGGCGTGATCGTGATGAACACGCCCTTCGGCAACTCGATCACCACCGCCGAGCACGCCATCGCCCTGATCTTCGCGCTGGCGCGCCAGATCCCCGCCGCCGACGCCTCGACGCAGGCCGGCAAGTGGGAGAAGAACCGCTTCATGGGCGTCGAGCTGACGGGCAAGACGCTCGGCGTCATCGGCTGCGGCAATGTCGGCGCCGTGGTCGCGGACCGGGCGATCGGCCTGAAGCTGAAGGTGGTCGCCTACGATCCCTTCCTGACGCCGGAGCGCGCCGTCGAGATCGGCGTCGAGAAGGTCGAGCTCGACGCATTGCTGGCGCGGGCCGACCTCATCAGCCTGCACGTGCCGCTCACCGACAAGACCTGCAACATCCTGTCGGAGGAGAACATCGCCCGGACGAAGCCCGGCGTGCGCATCGTCAACTGCGCCCGCGGCGGCCTCGTCGACGAGTTGGCCCTGCGCGCCGCCCTCGATTCCGGCCACGTGGCGGGTGCCGCCTTCGACGTGTTCGTGACCGAGCCGGCGACGGAGAACCCGCTCTTCGGCCACCCGAACGTGATCTGCACGCCGCATCTCGGCGCCGCGACCTCCGAGGCGCAGGAGAACGTGGCGCTTCAGGTCGCCGAGCAGATGGCCGACTACCTGCTGAGCGGGGCCATCACCAACGCGATCAACTTCCCCTCGATCTCGGCCGAGGAGACGCCGCGCCTCAAGCCGTTCGTCGCGCTCTGCGAAAAGCTCGGCTCGCTCCTGGGCCAGCTCACCGAAGCGCCGATCAAGGGCATCCGCATCACCTACGAGGGCGCGATCGCCGGGATGAACACCCGGGCGCTCACCTCCGCGGCGGTGACCGGCGTGCTGCGCCCGATCCTGCAAGAGGTGAACATGGTCTCGGCCCCGGTGATCGCCCGAGACCGCGGGATCGTCATCGACGAGATCAAGCGCGAGGGCGGGGCCAGCGACTACGAGTCGGTGGTGCGCATCACGGTGGATGCGGAGGACATGCCGCGCGACGCCGCAGGCACCGTCTTCACCGACGGCAAGCCGCGGGTGATCGAGATCCGCGGGATCGGCATCGATGCGCCCTTCGCGCCGCTCATGCTCTACGTGCGCAACCACGACAGGCCGGGCTTCGTCGGCAGCTTCGGCTCAGTGCTCGGCGAGGCGGGCGTCAACCTCGCGACCTTCGCCATGGGCCGCGAGGCCAAGGGCGGCAACGCCATCGCCTTCGTGGCGGTGGATGCCGAGGTTTCCCCCGAGGTTCTGAAGGCGATCGAAACGATCCCACAGGTGAAACGTGTTCGCCTCGTCCGCTTCTAGGGCCGGCAAGGCCCGGGCGGACGAGGCCGACCGCCCCCTCGACAGCGACGGCACGGCGCCTCCGGCGCCGGCCCCCCTTCCCTCCGAACATGAGGATCGCGCGATGGCCCGCCAATTCACCGTCCGCTGCGCCTGGGACGAGGCTGCCGGCGTCTTCTTCGTCCACGATTCGCCGGTGCCAGGCCTCGCCACCGAGGCGCCCACCATCCCGGCCCTGCTGTGCAAGCTGCCGGGCATGATCCGCGACCTGCTGGACCTCGACGACAGCGCCTATATCGACATCTACGTCGAGCGGGTGAAGCGCTAGCACGCTAGCCCTCGCCGCTGCCGGTCCGGGAGATCTCCGGGACTGGCACCGGCAGGGTCTTCGTGCGACAGGGATTCCATGAAGATCGACGGACGTTCCTATCGCACCATCTTCCTCGAGGCCGACGGCGACGCGGTCACGGTCATCGACCAGACCCGCCTGCCCTTCGTCTTCGAGCTCAAGCGGCTGGCGACGCTCGACGACGCCGCGGTGGCGATCCGCACCATGGTGGTGCGCGGCGCGCCGCTGATCGGCGTCACCGCCGCCTACGGTCTCGCGCTGGCCATGCGGGAGGATGCGAGCGAGGCGGGGATCGAGCGCGCCTCCGCGACGCTCGCCGCCACGCGACCGACCGCGATCAACCTGCGCTGGGCGCTGGACCGGATGGCCGCCATGCTACGCCGGGCGCCGGAAGCCGAGCGCGCGGCCCTCGCCTTCGCGGAGGCCGCCGCCATCGCCGAGGAGGACGTCGCGAGCTGCCGCGCCATCGGCGAGCACGGCGCCAAGATCCTGTCCGAGATCGCCGCGAAGAAGGGCGGTCCGGTCAACGTGCTGACCCATTGCAACGCCGGCTGGCTCGCCACCGTCGATTGGGGTACCGCGCTGGCGCCGATCTACGTGGCGCACGATGCCGGCGTGCCGGTCCACGTCTTCGTGGACGAGACCCGCCCGCGCAACCAGGGCGCGGCGCTCACCGCCTTCGAGCTCAACGCCCACGGCGTGCCGCACACCGTGATCGCCGACAATGCCGGCGGCCACCTGATGCAGCACGGGCAGGTCGATGTCTGCATCGTCGGCTCCGACCGCACCACGGCCTCGGGCGACGTCTGCAACAAGATCGGCACCTACCTGAAGGCACTGGCGGCCTCCGACAACCGGATCCCGTTCTACGCCGCCCTGCCGTTCTCGACGATCGACTGGACCCTGTCGGACGGGGTGCGCGACATCCCGATCGAGGAGCGCGACGCCCGCGAGGTCACGCATCTGACCGGCCGCACCGATGACGGCGCCTTTGCCACCGTCGCCGTGGTGTCGCCCGGAAGCCCGGTGGCCAACCCCGCCTTCGACGTGACGCCGTCCCGCCTCGTCACCGGCCTCATCACCGAGCGCGGCGTCTGCGCCGCGACCGAGGAGGGTTTGGCCGGGCTCTACCCCGAGCGGCGCAAAGCTGCCTGAACGACTGCCTGAACGGTCGCGGGCCTCAATCCTTTAACGGGTCGTGGCCCCAGTTCATCAGCGAGAGCCGCCAGGGCGAGTCCTTCGTCTTGGACTTGTCCTCGGGCCCACCCTGCTTGAGGTGACGGTTCACGTAGCCCACCACCTTCTTCATGTGGGCGTAGTCGTCGTCGCTGAGGTCGGCCTTCTTCTTGTGCAGGATCTCGACGATGCGCCGGCCCTCCTTGTGGCCGGTGGCCTCGCCGCCATCCTTCTTCTGCCCGACCGACTGGCTCTCGTCGGTTTCCAGGAATTTCTCGAGGGCGGCGGCGGTCATGTTCACCGCGCCCTTGAAGTCCTTCCAGATCGTCTCGTGGTCGTCCTTCTCGGCCATCACGCCCGTCCCCCACTCGCTGTCGTCGGGGACGGGAACGGGGGGCTTTCAGGCACGGTTCCGCCCGGCTGGCGTCTGCGCGCTTGAGCCGCGCGGGCGCGCGGTGCTGAGCCGCCGCCAACGGACCACCAGCGCCACGGAGACGAAGAGCAGCCCGGCGCAGAAGCCAGCCCAGATGCCGCGTCCGCCCATCCCGGCGCCCCAGGCCAGCGCCGCCCCGAGGGGCACGCCGATACCCCAGTAGCCGAACAGCGCGATCAGCATCGGCACCTTGGTGTCCTGAAGGCCGCGCAGGCAGCCCAAAGCCACCGACTGCACCCCGTCCGAGATCGCGAACAGGGCCGAGAAGATCAGGAAGCCGGCGGCCACCGGAAACACGGCGGCGGCGCCGGGCGCGTCCGCATCGAGGAACAGGCCGATGAGCGTGCGCGGGGCCAGAAGCTGCAGCCCGGCGCAGGCCACCATGAACCCGAAGCCGAGCCAGAGCGCAATGGCGCCGGCGCGGCGCAGGGCCGCCCGGTCGGCGGCGCCGTAGGCACGGCCGACCCGCACCGTGGCCGCCTGCCCGATGCCGTTGGGCACCATGAAGCAGGTCGCGGCGATCTGGAGCGTCACCGCGTGGGCGGCGAGCGGCAGCGTGCCGAAGGTGCCCATCGCCACCGTGGCCGCCTCGAACAGACCGGCCTCGGCGATGCCGGCCACGCCCATCGGCAGGCCGACCCGCACCACGCGGGCGAGGCGCTCGGTGTCGAGCTGCCAGAGACGGGCGAACATCCGGTGGCGGTGCAGGTTGCGGTCGAGCCGGATCACCGCGATCAGCGCGCCGATCGCCAGGAATTCGGTGACGACGGTGCCGAGGGCCACGCCGACGATGCCGAGCTCGGGCGGCCCGAAGGCGAAGAAGGCGCCGAGGGCGAGATTGAGCGGCAGCGCCACGAGGCTCACGGCGAGCGGCGGACCCGGCCGCTGGAGTGCGGCGAGCGCGCCCTTCAGCACCATGAAGGCGAGCGCCGGGACCATCCACCATTGCAGCACCCGCATGTAGGCGCCGGCATCGCGGGCGACCGCCGGCTCCTGATGCAGCAGGCCGAGCAGCGCCTCGGTGAACCAGAGCGCCGGCATCAGCGCGAGCGTCACGAGGAAGCCGACCCACAGGCCCGCTCGCACGGTGCGCCGCACCCCGCCGGCCGCCTCCGCCCCCTGTCCGACGGCTTCCGCGACGAGGGGCGCCACGGACGAGGTGAGGCCGATGCCGCCGATGAACAGCAGCAGGTAGAGGCTGGTGGCGAGCGCGCCCGCGGCGATGGGCTCGGCGCCGAGCCGGCCGAGCAGCACCGCGTTCGACGCGACCAGCCCGTGCTGGGCGAGATTGATGAGGACGAGGGGCGCCGACAGCTTCAGCGTCGCGCGCAGTTCGTCGAGCCAGTGCGAGGCCGGCGGCCGCTCGAGGCCGCCGGCCGCGAGGCTCGGTGAGGAGGTCACGTGTCCCGCTCCGTCAGTTCGCTTACGAGGCCGGAGCCGGCGCCCGATCCCCGAGGAAGCCGCCGGATTGGCGCCGCCACAGGTCGGCATAGAGGCCGCCGCGGCGGATCAGGTCGGCATGCGTGCCCTCCTCGACGATCCGGCCGCGATCGATCACGATCAGCCGGTCGAGGGCAGCGATGGTCGAGAGGCGGTGGGCGATAGCGAGCACCGTCTTGTCGCCCATCAGCGTGTCGAGCGCCTCCTGGATCGCCGCCTCGACCTGGCTGTCGAGCGCGCTCGTCGCCTCGTCGAGGATCAGGATCGGCGCGTCCTTGAGGATGACGCGGGCGATGGCGATGCGCTGGCGCTGCCCGCCGGAGAGCTTCACGCCCCGCTCGCCGACATGAGCGTCGTAGCCGCGCCGGCCCTTGTGGTCCACGAGGTCGAGGATGAAGTCGTGGGCATGCGCCAGCCGCGCCGCCTGCTCGATCTCGGCGTCGGTGGCGTCCGGGCGGCCGTAGCCGATATTGTCGCGGATCGAGCGATGCAGCAGCGAGGTGTCCTGGCTGACCATGGCGATGGCGCCGCGCAGGCTGTCCTGCGTCACCCCGGCGATGTCCTGGCCGTCGATCAGGATGCGGCCGCCCTCGACGTCGTGCAGGCGCAGGAGCAGCGCGGTGATCGTGCTCTTGCCCGCGCCGCTCACGCCGACGAGTCCGACCTTCTCGCCGGGGCGAATGTGGAAGGACAGGTTCTCGATGATGCTGGCGTCGCCCCGCCCGTAGTGGAAGTCCACGTTCTCGAAGCGGATGTCGCCGCCGGTGACATGCAGCGTCTTCGCTCCCGGCACGTCGGTGAGGCCGTGCGGACGGGCGATCGTCTGCATGCTCTCCTGGATCACGCCGACATTCTCGAACACGCCGCGCACGGTCTGCATCACCCAGCCCGACATCGCCATCAGGCGAAGAATCAGCGCGAGTCCGGCCGAAGCCTCGCCGGTGGTCATCGCGCCGCGCTGCCACAGGGCGAAGCAGACGGCGGCCGTCGTGAACAGGAGCAGGCTGTTGAGGACCCCGAGCAGGCTCGTCGTCAGCGTGGTGAGCCGAAACTGGTGCAAGTATGCTTTCGTGTGGGTGTCGACCGCGTCGCGCACGGCGGCGCGCTCCTCGCGGTCGCGGGCGAACAGCTTGACGGTGAGGATATTGGTGTAGCTGTCGACCACCCGGCCGATCAGGGTCGAGCGGGTCTCCGCGGTCAAGTGCGAGCGCTTGCGAGCGCGCGGCACGAACCACCTCGTCAGGGCGGCATAGGCCGCGACCCAGGCCACGACGGGCAGGGTGAGCCACGCGGAGATCGAGGAGAACAGCCCGATCGCGGTGATCGCGTAGATCGCCACGTAGAGCAGCGTATCGATGAACACGACGGCAAGTTCGCGCACTGCCGGCCCGACCTGCACGGTGCGGTTGGCGAGCCGCCCGGCGAAATCCGCCTGGAAGTAAGAGAGCGAGTGGCCGAGCGTGTAGAGATGCGTGCGCCAACGGATCTGGTTGGTCGATTGCGGCACGACCAGCTGGTTCGAGATGACCTCGTGCAGCCAGATCGTGAAGGGGCGCACCACGAGGAGGAGCAGCGCGGCGAGCGTCAGCGGAACCGCGTTGTCGCTGATCACGCTCGTGCGGTCGGCCGCGTTCATCAGGTCGATGAACCAGCGCATCAGCAGGTAGAGCGAGGCCTCGATGCCGCCGGCCACCACGGCGATGACGAACAGCACCATGAGCGCGGAGCGGATCGGGCGCAGGTAGAAGCCCGCGAAGCCCAGCACGGTTTTGGGCGGCATGCGCCGGTCATCGAAGGGCGCGAACGGATCGATGCGGCGCTCGAGCCAGTCGAGGAACATGATGTCGGAAACCGTGCGAGGAAGGAGAGGCTCAGGTAAGCCTCCTTGACGCCGGGCCAACCCCGCGCCCATGCCGCAGGCAGGACCCTGCCCCGCCCCGCTCCCCGCGCCGCCGATGCTTCGCCTCGCCCTCTACCAGCCGGACATCCCGCAGAACACGGGCACGATGCTGCGCATGGCGGCCTGCCTCGGGATCGCAGTGGAGATCATCGAGCCGGCCGGTTTCGACGTGTCCGCCCGTAATCTGCGCCGCTCGGGGCTGGACTATCTCGACCATGTGGCGATCACCCGCCACCGCTCCTGGGACGCCTTCCAGGAATGGCGGCGGGAAGCGGGCATCCGCCTCGTGCTGGCGACCACCACCGGCTCAGTGCCCTACACGCAGCACGCCTTCCGCGGCGACGATTGCGTGCTGATGGGGCGCGAGTCGGCCGGTGTGCCGGACGCGGTTCACGCCGCCGCCGATGCCCGGGTGCGGGTTCCGATCCGGCCGGGCCTTCGCTCGCTCAACGTCGCGGTTTGCGCCGCGATGATCCTGGGCGAGGCGATCCGGCAGGCCGGGTAAGGCCCCTTCGATCGGCGGCGAGGGACCGTATCGGTCGAGGCCGGGGCGCGGGTCCTGAGGCCCAGCAGCTTGCCTTCATCGCGTGCCTGGGTTCCGTGACGCGGCGACCGGCTCAGTTCGAATGTGTGACGCTATCGGTCTGTCGGCTTCTCGGCCGCTGCTGGCAACGCGCGACGTCGCGACACGGCGTAGAGAGCGCCGCCTGATCCAGCGTGACCTTGACGTCGATCGTGAACACGACCGCTTCGTCCACATCGCTTGCCCTGAGCTGCCACGTGTCGCCGAATGCGACGCAGGGCCCGGCCTCTCTCAAGAGTTCGCCGGCATAGCGAATGGCGGCACGACGGGCTGCCTCCAGATCAGGCAGGTCTGTCCCCTCCTCGTCGCATAACTCCACGTCGTCGTTGGTATTGAAGAAGAACCTCGGCATCCACGACTCCTGAAAAATCCATGTTCCCGCACGCAATCGAAACAATCGCGAACAAGGGGACCGCCAGACCTGCGCGCTCAGATGTTACCGAGCTCGAATCAGGTATTCGATGATCAATAGTCGTGTCAATCGATTAAAAATTTGTCGGTGCAATGTATTCGCGATTATTATAGCGTTTCGCAATCATGCTATTTCGATCATTCTACTTTGCGTAGCATGTCGCGCCGAGTGTCGCTGGGTGTACATCCGAACCGGCGCCGATAGCGTTGCGCGAAGTCACTCATGTGAGCAAAGCCCCATCGCCGGCCCAGATCGGCGATCGACGTCTCCCGATAAGCCTCTCTGCAGAGATCGCGGTGAACGTGCTGCAGGCGCCGTTCGATGATGAATTCGACCGGTGTCATGTTCAATTCGCGCTTGAACGACATCTGCAACAACCGAACACTGACACCCGCGACGGCGGCGACATCGGCAAGCCGGAGCGGAGTGGCAAGATGTGCTTCGATGTAATCAATCGCGCGACGAACATGAGCCGCCGCGAGGTTGCCGGTCGAGGGCAGTTCGGCGGCCGGCGCCCGCGGCCAGGCGCTCAGAAGCTGATAGGAGATGATTTCCTCAAGCAGCGGGAAAAACAGATCATCCGCCGTGCGCACGTCGCGCAACCGAATCTGCATTTGCTCCAGAGACAGCAGAAGCGCTCGCATTCCCATGTTGTCGAGCGACGTCAGCGGCTCCAGCACCGGGAGCGGACGATCCGGTTTCTGCTCCAGAGCATGGTAACTCGCCAGGAGCGACGCGCGGGCGATCGTGCTGCTGATGGCGGAAAAACCGGCGGAGGCTTCTCCGTTGCGCATATCTTCCAAGGCGCTGAACGTTGCGTACCCTTGCGTGACGACCTGCTCATCGCGCCAGTTTCGGCGGATCATCTGCCCATTGGTGACGAAGCGGATCGTGAACAGATCGGCCTCGATCGTCGGGATCGTCAGGAAGCCCGTGGTCGATTGCGTGTGCCAGAGACTCATGGTTCGGCTCTGCCCGCCCTCGACCCGAACCTGCGGGGACACGCGGGAGACCGGATAGAAATTGACGGCGAGACCACCACCGTCGTTTACGTATTCGAGCTCGCGCACCGATTGCAGTTGATGCGCGAAGAACCGTTGCGGCCGCCAGATCGATTCCGGGCTGCGAATTCCGGGCAGCCGGCTGGTGGTATCGGGCATTTGGCTTCAACACGGCGAAGGGATGATCGCCTCAACTCCACCCACCGACATTCGAATATGCGTGTAGAAGGGAATGTCGACAAGCAGGAGTTTGGCGTGATGTCAGTTCTGGGGGAGTCGAAGTCACGGCGAAGATCGCGGACCCTTATCAGGCGTGCGGTCCCCTGAGAACCAACGGTTCGTGGAAACTTCCAACGCTTGATTGAAGGTTCAAGAGTTGCCTTTAAGCACCTACGCTAATCTGAGGTTTCATTTGTCTCTGATGACCCGGTGACCATGTGTGAGAGCACCGTGCAGGTCCACATCCGGTGCGGGTAAATCGGCCGAAGTGTAACACTCGGAGCGTGCACCGCCCTTGAAAACACCGAATGGGTGTTTTAGTCTCGGCTCGTGCCCAAATCAGGAACCCTACCCTCTCGCCTGATCTACCGGCTCCTTCCCGAGCCGACGGATCTCGATGCGGTCCGCTCCCTGCTCGCGGCGTACCGGCGGATGCTCGTTGTCCTCGAGGAGATCCGCCGGGAGCATGGGCTGCGGGCTAACGTCGTCGCCCTGATCGAGCACGGCTACCAGCGCATCCGCGACGAGACCGGGTTGCCGGCCCGCCTCGTCACGCTCGGCATCCGCGACTTCGCGCAGCGGAAAGCCGGTTTCGATCCCGAATCCGTCACGTCGATGCCGCTCGACGACAAGCTGTTCAGCGTGAAGGGCGCCTCGGAGATCACCCTCGCCACGCTCTGCGGCCGGCGCACGATGCCCTACCGCGTCGAGGGCTACGACGGCCCCTGGCGCGAAATCTCCAGCGCCCGCCTCACCCTCGCGGGCGACACGCTCACCATCCAGGTGGGCGTCTCCGTCACGCCACCGAAGGAGGAGACCCGCATGCCCGAAAACATCCTGACCCGCGTCGGCCGGATCATCGGCGGCCTGTCCAACGCCGCCCTCGAAGCGGTGGAGGACCGCAACGGCCTCGCGGTCGCCGAGCAGGCGCTGCGCGAGATCGATGCGGTGATCCACGAGGCCCGGCTCGACCTCGGCAAGATCAAGGCCGAGGAGCACCGCCTCACCGCCCGCCGGGCCCAGCTCGACGGAGAGCTGTCCGCGCTGCCCGAGAAGCTGTCGCTCGCGCTGTCGAGCGGGCGCGAGGATCTGGCCCGCGCCGGCATCGCGCGCCAGCTCGACCTAGAGAGCCAGATCGAGGCGATCGATTCGAGCCTCGCCGAGGTGGGCGAGCGTCACGGGGCGGCCGCCAAGGCGATGCAGGCGGCCAATGCCGCCCGGCGCGACGCGGAGCACCGGATCGCGCTGCTGCGCAATCCCCCGCCCAAGGCGACGGACCCGCTCACCGGCTACGGTGGCGAGGATGCACAGCGCGCCCGCCAGCTCGAACAGTCGCTGCGCACGATCGACCGGCTCACCGGCACCGCCTCCGCGGCGGCCGATCCGTCCGTCGAGGAACTGGACCAGCTGCACCGCGACGACGCCATCGAGCGGCGGCTGGCCGCGCTGAAGCAGGGCCGCCCTTCGTGAGCGCCCTGGTCGGCCCCGCCCTGTTCCCCTTCACCCTGGCGGCGGCGGTGATGGCCGGCCTCGTCGTTGTGGAGGCGCTTTTCCTCCTTCTCGGGCACTCCCTCTCGGGCCTGCTGGACGGCGCTCTCGGCCACGAGACGGGCTATGACGCGGGCCATCCCGCCGGCGGCGGCGATCTAACCACCGCGGCGGATGCGGAGGGCGCGTTCTCACCGGCCGCGCTGATGTCCTGGATCAATCTCGGCCGGGTCCCCTTCCTGATCCTGCTGATCCTGGCACTGGCCCTCTTCGCGCTGGCGGGCTTCGTCGTGCAGGGTGTCGCCGCCGCCCTCGTCGCGCCTTTGCCCGTCCTCCTGGCGGTGCCGGTCGCCGCCGCCGCGACGCTTCCCGCCCTGCGCGTCTCGACCAGGGGCATCGCCCGCTTGATCCCGCGCGATGAGAGCTACGTCGTCACCGCCGATGATCTGGTCGGCGCGACGGCGGATGTCACCCTCGGCCCCCTCGACGACGGCCTGCCGGGACAGGTCCGGGCGTTCGATCGCCACGGCAACACCCACTTCCTGCGCGCCCGCGCCGCCCCCGGCGCGCCGGCCATGGAAACCGGCACCCGCGTCCTTCTCGTGGACCGGCTCGACGCGGTCTACGTCGCGGTCCCCGCCGCGCCGGACCTCTGATCCCCCTTCCTGCCCCAGCCGAAAGGATCGCTCTCGATGGACATGGTCAGTTCCGGCATCGTCAACCTGCTGGTCATCGCCGGCATCATCGTCGTCGCGCTGCTCGGTATCGGCTTCGTGTTCAGCCGGCTCTACCGGCGCACCACCCGCGACACCGCCTTCGTCCGCACGGGTCTGGGCGGGCGCAAGGTCGTGGTCGATGGCGGCGCGGTGCTGCTGCCCGTCTTCCACTCCATCGCCATGGTGAACCTCAACACCCTGCGTCTCGAAGTGAAGCGCTCGGGCAACGAGTCGCTCATCACCAAGGACCGGCTGCGGGCCGACATCACGGTCGAGTTCTACGTCCGGGTCGAGCCCAAGGAGGAATCGATCGCGCTCGCCGCGCAGACGCTGGGCGACCGCACCAACGATGCGATGCTGCTGCGCGAACTGATCGAGGCGAAGTTCGTCGATGCGCTCCGCGCGGTCGCCGCCGGCATGACGCTGCCCGACCTGCAGGAGAAGCGCGCCGCCTTCGTGAAGGGCGTGCAGGAGGCAGTGTCGGGCGACCTGCGCCATAACGGCCTCGAACTCGAATCCGCCTCGCTGACCCGCCTCGACCAGACCTCGATCGAGCATTTCAACCCCGACAACTCGTTCGACGCGGAAGGCCTCGCCCGGCTCAAGGAGATCACCGAGCAGCGCCGCAAGGAGCGCAACGCCACCGAGCGCGACGCCGAGGTGGCGGTGGCCGAGAAGGACCGCGAGACCGCGCTCAAGCAGCTCGAGATCAAGCGCACCACCCGCGAGGCCGAACTCGCCCAGGAGCGCGACATCGCCAACAAGACCGCCGAGACCCGCGCCGAGACCGCCCAGGCCGAGCAGCGCGCCCAGCAGAGCGAGGAGACCGCGCGGATCGAGCGCGAGCAGGCGGTGCGCCTGCGCGAGGCCGAGGCGCGCAAGAACTCCGAGGGCGCCCGGATCGAGGCGGATCTCGCCATCGCCCAGCGCAACGCCGAGGCCGAGCGCGAGCGCCAGCTCGTGCTGCAGGATAACGCCATCCGGATCGCCGAGCGCTCGCAGAAGGAATCGGAGGCCCGCGCCGCCGCCAAGGCCGCCGAGGCGCTGGCGGTGGCCGCGGAAGAGCGCGTCGCCACGGCGAAGGCCAAGGAGATCGCGGAGCGCGAGCGCGAGATCGCGGTGATCGCCGCGAAGCGCGAGGCGGAGCGGGACGCCACCGGCGTCACCGTGACGGCGGAGGCCGAGCGGCGCGCGGCGGAGGACCGGGCCAACGCCATCACCACGCTGGCCGAGGCCGAGGCGACCGCCGCCGCCTCGAAGGCGGAGGCCATCGCCAAGCTCGGCCAGGCCGAAGCCGAGCGCGAGCGGGTGATGAACGAGGCCCGCAACGCCCTCTCGGCGGAAGCGCGCAACTACGAGACCGGCCTGAAACGCCTCGGCATCATCCCGGACGCCCTGCGCGAGAGCATGCGGGCGGTGGAGAAGATCGACTCGATCCGCATCTTCGACGCGGGCGGCATGATGGGCGGCAGCAGCAACGGCGCGTCGGCGAGCTTCGGTGACAGCCTGTCCGGCCACCTGCTGCGCTACCAGTACAACAGCCCGATCCTCGGGGCGATCCTGAACGAAGCGGGCTTTGCCGACGGCAAGGGCAGCCTCGACGCCTTGGTCGGCGGGCTGCGCAACGGCGCCGCGGTCGAGCCGGCCGCCCAGGCTCAACCCGGCGCGGCCGCGTGACCGAATAGCAACAGCAAGACACGAAAGCTCGAAGATGCGGCGAGGCATGTTCTTGCGAAGAACATGCCTCGCTCTTGAACGTAAACACGGATCAGCTTCATGTTTCAAATCGTTCTACTTCAAGAAATTTAGCCTGTGTTGCGAAGCCTGACACCGCTGCTCTAGCTGCGCCTTCAGCGAAGAACGGTGGGTTGGTTTTCTCAATGTCCTCTGCGTTGCGTCATCGTCTGTGTCACGGCGTAGCCGCCCTGCTGGTGAGCGCGGCAGGCTTGGGCCAATCCGGCGCGGCCCTGGCGCAGGAGGCGGTGACTCTGGAGACCTTGAGCGTCGAGGGATCCGGCCGTGGCGGCGCCGGCCTCGGCGGGGCGGGCGCCGAGAGCGCCTTCGGCCCCGTGCCCGGCTACGTGGCCAAGCGCAGCGCCACCGGCACCAAGACTGACACGGCGCTGAAGGAGACGCCGCAATCCATCTCGGTCGTCGGCGAGCAGCAGGTCCGCGAGCAGGCGGCCACCAGCGTGCAGGAGGCCCTGCGCTACACGGCGGGGGTCGCAGCGGAGGCCTACGGCCCGAGCACCCGCGGCGACTATCCGCGCATCCGCGGCTCGGACGCGGCGATCTTCCTCGACGGCCTGCGCCTGAAGGATCCCGACGTCTTCAACGAGCCGCGGCCCGATCCCTACACGCTGTCGCGCTTCGAGGTGCTGCGCGGCCCCGCCTCGACCCTCTACGGCTCGAGCCCCGTCGGCGGCCTGATCAACCTCGTTTCGAAGAGGCCCCTCGACGTGCCCTACACCGAGGCGGGCGTCCGGTTCGGCAATTACGGCTGGAAGGAAGCCTTCACCGACTCCACCGGGCGCCTGAGCGAGGACGGGCAGTTCCTCTACCGCTTCGTCGGCATCGGCCGGCTCGCCGACGCGCAGACCGACTTCGTCGCCAACGACCGCTACGTCATCAACCCCTCGGTCACGTGGCGCCCCTCCGCCGACACGACCTGGACTCTGATCGGCCTGCACCAGAAGGACGCGTTCGGCGCCTCCGACGCCTTCCTGCCCCGCGAAGGCTCGCTCTATGCCGGCCCCAACGGCTTTATCCCGCTGAGCCGCTTCACGGGTGATCCGAACTTCAACCGCTACGAGACCGAGACGAGTTCGATCACCAGCCTGTTCGAGCACCGTTTCGACGACAGCCTGATCCTGCGACAGAACCTGCGCTACAGCCACATCGACGGCACGTACCAATCGGCCTACGGCAACGTCTACACGCTGACGCCGAGCGCCGACCTGCCGAACGCGCCGTTCCTCGATCCCGCCCGCCGGACGGTCGACCGGTTCACCTACCGGGTCAGCTCGGTCAAGGACCGGATCACCACCGACACCAACCTGCAGGGGCGCTTCGACACCGGGCCGGTCTCGCACCTGGTGCTCGGCGGCGTCGATTTCCGCCAGCAATGGGACAGTACGCGCACGGGCTTCGGCACCGATCCGCGCCCGTTCGACCTCTACGCGCCGGTCTATGTCGGTGTGACGCCGCCGGATCTCGGCGCGCCGACCGCGCTGTCGCAGAGCCAGACCGGCCTGTACCTTCAGGATCAGATCAAGTTCGGCCAGTGGATCGTGCTCGCCACCCTGCGGCACGATTGGGTCAACAGCGCCACGCGCGGCGCCGAGAGCGTCGCGAGCGAGGCCACCACAGGCCGCGTCGGCCTGATGTACGCCTTCGAGAACGGGCTGACCCCGTACGTCTCCTATGCGACCTCGTTCACCCCGATCTTCGGCGCCAATGTCTGCGCCGGCGGCGCCTGCCGGCCGATCGAGGGCGAGCAGATCGAGGGTGGCTTCAAGTACAACCCGACGCCGTGGTTCGCGGTCAACGCGGCGATCTACGACACGACGGAGCGCAACCGCCTCGCCCCCGATCCGAGCGGCCTGCCGATCTCGATCCAGACCGGCAAGGTCAAGATCCAGGGCGGCGACATCGAGGCGATCGCCACCATCAACAACGACACCAACATCATCGCGAGCTACGCCTACACCGATGCCCGCTACGCCGCCGGCGACAATGCCGGAGCGCGGGTCGAGACGCAGCCGCTGCACCTCGCCTCGCTATGGGTGACGCACCGCTTCACCCTCTCGGAGGTGCCCGGCTCCTTCCTCGTCGGCGGCGGCGTGCGCTACATCGGCGAATCCTTCGACGGCTCGCTCAACAGCTTCAATACGCCCGCCGTGACGCTCGCCGACGCGCTGATCGGCTGGGAGGACGCACATTGGCGCGCCCAGCTCAACGTCTCCAACATCGCCGACACCAAGTACCTCTCGACCTGCCTCGCGCGGGGCGACTGCTTCGTCGGTACCCGGCGCACGATCCTCGGCAGCCTGACCTACAAGTTCTAGAGCATCGTCCCGAAAGGTGCCCTCCGGCTTTCGGAAAAAGACGATGCAGCAACAGAAGTTTAGAGCATCCTCCTGGACCCGGCATCCAAGACGATGCTCTGAGCCCGAATTGACGGATCGTCCCTCGGGTGGGAAAGCCACTCGCATGAGCGATGCGACGGCTTCTCCCCTCCCCTCACCCGACGACCTCGCCGCGCTGAAGAGCGAGGCGGGGAGGTGGTTCGCCACCCTGCGCGACCGGATCGTCGCCGCGCTGGAGCAGTTGGAGGATGAGGCGACGGGCCCGTTCCATCCGGACGCGCCGAAAGCGGCCGGAAGATTCGAAAAGACGCCGTGGCAGCGCACCGACCATAGCGGCGCGCCGGGTGGCGGCGGCGTCATGGCGATGCTCAAGGGCCGCGTGTTCGAGAAGGCGGGCGTCCACGTCTCCACGGTGCACGGCGAGTTCGCGCCGGAATTCCGGGCGCAGATGCCGGGCGCGGCGGAAGATCCGCGCTTCTTCGCCACCGGCATCTCGCTGATCGTCCACCCCTGGAACCCGAACGTTCCGACGGTGCACATGAACACCCGCTTCGTCGTGACGACGAAGGCGTGGTTCGGCGGCGGCGCCGACCTCACCCCCGTGCTCGACCGGCGGCGCACCCAGGACGACCCCGACACGCAATTCTTCCACGCCTGCCTGCGCGAGGCTTGCGAGGCGCACGCCCCGGCGGTGAACTACGAGAAGTACAAGGCGTGGTGCGACGAGTATTTCCACTTGAAGCACCGCAACGAACCCCGCGGCATCGGCGGCATCTTCTACGACTATCACTGGACCGGCGACCACCAAGCGGATCTGGCCTATACCCGCGATGTCGGCGGGGCCTTCCTCAAGGCCTATCCCGAGATCGTCCGGCGCAACGTCGCACAGGCCTGGACCGAGGCCGACCGGGAGGAGCAGCAGGTGCGGCGCGGGCGTTACGTCGAGTTCAATCTTCTCTACGACCGCGGCACCATCTTCGGCCTCAAGACCGGCGGCAACGTCGCCTCGATCCTGTCCTCGCTGCCCCCCACGGTGCGCTGGCCCTGAGGGCCGTCCGGCCATGTCTGAGTCCGTTCCCACCCAGTTCGCCCCGCAGCAGGATGCGGCGCTCAAAGCCATCGCCCGCTGGCGCAAGGAGGGCGGCGACCAGGTCTTCCGCCTGTTCGGCTATGCCGGCACCGGCAAGACCACGCTCGCCCGCCGCATCGCCGACGACATCGACGGCCCGGTCGTCTACGGCGCCTTCACCGGCAAGGCGGCCTCCGTCATGCGCCAGAAGGGCTGCCACGACGCGGCGACGATCCACTCGCTGATCTACCGCAGCAAGGAGGGCGACGAGGGCGGTCCGACCTTCACCCTCAACCGCTCGGGACCTGCGGCCAAGGCCGACCTCATCGTCATCGACGAGTGCTCGATGGTCGATTCCGATCTCGGCCACGACCTCCTGTCCTTCGACAAGCCGGTGCTGGTGCTGGGCGATCCCGCGCAGCTGCCGCCGGTGCGCGGCGGCGGCTTCTTCACCGAGGCCGAGCCCGACGTGATGCTCACCGACGTCCACCGCCAGGCCGCCGACGACCCGATCGTGCGCATGGCGATGACGATCCGCGAGGGCGGCCGGCTGGAGGTCGGGGAATACGGCGAGAGCCGGGTGATCCGCCGCCGCGACATCGATCCGGCGCACGTGCTCGACTGCGATCAGGTTCTGGTCGGCCTCAACCGCACGCGCCGCCTCTACAACAACCGCCTGCGGGAACTCGCCGGCCATACCGACCCGATGCCGTCGGTGGGCGAGAAGCTGGTCTGTCTCCGAAACGACCGCACCAAGGGCCTGCTCAACGGCTCGACCTGGACGGTTCAGGCGCTGCGCGCCCCGCCCCGCCCCGACACGATCCGCCTCGACGTGGTGCCGGAGGACGACCCGGCCGTGCGCCGCCGGGCGGTGGACATCAAGGTCCTGCGGCAGGTGATCGAGGGCTCGGAGGAAGAGATCCCGCTCTTCCTGCGCCGCGAGACCGACGAGTTCACCTACGGCTACGCGCTCACCGTCCACAAGGCGCAAGGGTCGCAATGGGACAAGGTGGTCCTGTTCGACGAATCCTACGCGTTTCGCGAGCACCGGGCGCGCTGGCTCTATACCGGGCTGACGCGGGCGGCGCAGGCGATCACCGTGGTGGTGTGATGCCGTCTCCGGATGATCACTTCGGGAAGAGCCGCACCCCTCTCCCCGCCGTGCGGGGCGAGGGCTCAGCCGACCCCGTCGTCGGCTGAGCGAGCCGGCAGGCGAGGGTGAGAGGGCCTCGAAGGATGAGCCTCCTCCGATCAAGCCCCCTCACCGCCGCTCCGGCTTCGCCTCCGCTTCCCGCAGGCACGACAAGGTGCCTGCGGGCCTCCCCCCGCACGGCGGGGAGAGGGGAGGAGCCAAGTCAAATCCGAATCTGATCGACCGAAACCCTGAGCATCACATGCGCAGAACGGCTCCCCCTCACCCCGCCGCCCGCGCCTCCACCGCCGCAAGCAGCGTGCAGAGCGCCACCGCCTCCGCCGCCTGACGTACGGCATCGAGCTTCGGGAAGGTCGGCGCGATCCGCAGGGTACGGTCGTGCGGATCCTTGCCGTAGGGGTGCGTCGCGCCGGCCGGCGTCAG
This sequence comes from Methylorubrum populi, assembly GCF_002355515.1. Lineage (NCBI taxonomy): Bacteria > Pseudomonadati > Pseudomonadota > Alphaproteobacteria > Hyphomicrobiales > Methylobacteriaceae > Methylorubrum > Methylorubrum populi. The sequence goes on from NZ_AP014809.1 coordinate 739,480, forward strand.
GGCGATCCCCGCCTCGCCCGCGAGCCGGACCACCTGCGAGGCCGTGCCGTCGGCAACATCCAGGGTGATGAAGTAGCCGCCGAGCGGCCGGCTCCAGCGGGCGACGTCCCAGCCATCGAGGCGGGCGGAGAACGCCTCCTCCACCGCGGCGAATTTCGGGGCGATCAGGGCGCGGTGACGGTCCATATGCGCGGCGATCCCGGCGGCGTCGCGCAGGAAGCGGACGTGACGGAGCTGGTTCAGCTTGTCCGGCCCGATGCTGCGGCGCCCGGCCTGGGCGAGATACCACTTCACGTTCGCGGGCGAGGCGGCGAGCATGGCGAGGCCGGCACCCGCCAGCGTCACCTTCGAGGTCGAGGCGAACACGATTGGCCGATCGGGATGCCCGGCCTCGGCACAGGCCTCCAGGATGTTGGGAAGCGAGGGCCGCGCCGCGGTGAGGTGATGCACCGCGTAGGCGTTGTCCCACAGGATTCGGAAATCCGGGGCCGCAGCCTTGAGCGAGGCCAGCCGGCGCACGGTCTCATCGGAATAGGTTTCGCCGCTCGGGTTCGAGTATTGCGGCACGCACCAGATGCCCTTCACCGACGGGTCGGCCGCCTCGCGCTCGACGGCGTCCATGTCCGGCCCCTCCCCCGTCATCGGGATCGGGATCATGCGGATGCCGAAACCCTCGCAGAGGAAGAAGTGGCGGTCGTAGCCGGGCACGGGGCAGAGGATCGTGATCGGCTCCTGCTTCGACCACGGCCGCTCGCTGCCGGGCACGCCCTTGAGGAGCGCGTAGACGAGCACGTCGTGCATCAGCGCGAGGCTCGAATTGTTGGCAATCACGATCTGCTCGGGCGGCGCCCCCAGCACCGGAGCGAACAGCGCGCGGGTCTCGGGCAAGCCCTGGAGGTTGCCGTAGTTGCGCGCGTCGGTGCCGTCCTCGGCGGTGGTGTCGCGATTGCCCGGCAGGGCCAGCATCTCGGCGGCGAGGTCGAGCTGGTCGGAGGCCGGCTTGCCGCGGGTCATGTCGAGCTTGAGCCCCTGCGCTTTCAGGGCCTCGTACTCGCCGCGCAGGCCGGAGCGCAGCTCCGCCAAAGCCTCGGGCGACAGGGTGGACAGCGACGGCATGGGGTTCCTCTCGGGCGGGAAGGGGCTTTGGCAGGGCCGAGCCAGCGTTCGAGCCCGCGGCGGCGCGCCGGTCAAGATCGTTCGGCCCGGAAAGGGGTGCGCCGCGACGAGGCTGCGCGGTCACACTGTGGCACATCCGTCACGAACCGGGGTGCGGCACGAACAAACTCCTAACGTTTCCTCACCCGCAAGCTTGGCCTTAACGCGTCGTTAACCATTCCCGCCAAAAAGCTCAAACCGTCAAATGTTGGACGGAGCGGCAGGCAGAAGGGGTCGACCGAAGGCCGACACACCATGCGGGCCGTCAACCGACAGCATTCGACAACCCTTTAACAATTCAATTGGCCATGGCGACCCGCGAACAACCTTCGCGTCGGGCGCAATGACCTCGCACATCTTCGAGCATTGACGATGTATATCGTTGTCGACGAGCGGCAGAGCGTCACCGATCACTACGTTGCCGGCTTCGGTGCCGAGGGCGTGAGGGCGCAGGGATTGGCCGTCGGATCCATGAAGGGCTGGCTCGACGCGACTCCCCGGATCGATGTCGAGGCGATCGACGGCTTCCTGATCGGTGACTGCGCCGACCGCGCCTCCTGCACCGTGGCGATCCGCTCGCTCAGCCGGGCACCGATCATCGCCCTCAACGAGACCCGCTCCCTGGAGCAGACGCTGGCCCTGTTCACCGCCGGCATCGACGACGTGGTACGCAAGCCCGTCCATGTCCGCGAGATCATCGCCCGCGCCACCGCGATCCGCCGCCGCACCGGCCGGGGCGTCGAGCCGGCGCCGGCCCCGGACCGGGCCGGCCGCCTCAAGGTCTATACCGACGGGCGCGACCCGGAGATCGACGGCGCCTGCCTGATTCTGCCCCGGCGCGAGCGGCACATCCTCGAATACCTCGCCAAGAACCGCGGCCGGCAGGTGACGAAGGGCCAGATCTTCACGGCCGTCTACGGCGACCTCGACACCAGCGTCGAGGAGAGCGTGGTGGAGGGCCATATCAGCAAGCTGCGCAAGAAGCTGCGGATGCGGCTCGGCTACGACCCGATCGAGGCCAAGCGGATGGCCGGCTACACCTTCGTCGGCTGACGGTCCCGCGCGAAACTCCTGAATCAAGAAAAGGCCGCGCTCGGGGTGAGCGCGGCCTTTTCGCTTGTCCGGTTGGGCCCGCCCGCGAGGGATGGGCCCGCCCTTCGGCTTAGCGGAACAGCGAGAGGACGGTCTGGCTGCCGGAGTTGGCGATCGAGAGCGCCTGGACCGCGAGCTGCTGCTGGGTCTGGAGCGCCTTCAGCTTGGTCGACTCCTCCTCGATGTCGGCATCGACCAGGATGCCGATGGTACGGTCGTTGGCCTTCATCAGCGTGTCGACGAAGGTCTTCTGGCCGTCGATCTGGGTCTTGCTGGCACCGAGCTTGGTGCCGGCATCCGTCACCTTGGCAAGCACCTTATCGACCTGGGTGATCAGGGCCTGGAGCTTCGTGTCGCCGGTCGTTCCCGTCAGGGCGGAGATGTCGATCGAGGCGACGGAGAACCCCGTTCCAGCGGTGTCCACCGTATCGAGGATACCCTTGCCGCTCGTGGTCGTGGCGGCGGTGCCGGTGCCGGTGCGGGCATCGGTGCCCGCGGTACCGACCCCGAAGCCGAGCCCGAGCTTGGCCGGGGCCGTCATGACCGTATCGGTGACGCCGGCCAGGTTCTGGATCGTGATCTGGGCGTTGTTGCCGGTACCCGTGGCCGTCGTCACGAACTGCAGGCGGCCGGACGAATCAAGCGAAGCCGTCACCTTGCCGCCAAGGCCCGTCGCGCCCGTCCCCGAGGCAGCGATCTGGTTATTAATCGCATCGAGAAGTTCGGAGGTCGTGACCTTCGACAGGTTCGCAGCCGCCGACTTCAAAGTCGTTTGGTCGAGACGGATCGTGGCGGTTGGCGGGGTTCCGCCGCCGAGCGACAGGGTGAAGACTTCCTGGTTCTGGCCACTGAAATCGGCGGTGCCCGCGATACCGACGCCGCCGCCCGGACGGAATGCGGCGGTGCCGGTCAGTGAGGTCGTACCCACGACAGCGCCGGAGGTGCCGGCGACGGCGACGGTGGAGCTAGAGACGTCGTAGAGCTTGATCGCGTCGACCTGCACGTCGACGGTCGAGAAATTGATCGTTCCGCTCGCGGCGCGCGAGAAGCCGGCGATGACGGAGCGCGTCCCCTGGTAGGTGGTCGTGTCCGTGGAGTCGACCGAAAGCCAATTCTGACCGCTGGAGTTCGAGGAATCAGCGGTCGACTTCATCTTGCTCTGGATGGCGGCGATCTCGGTCTGCACCTTCGCACGGTCGACACCCGGCTGCAGCGCGGTCTGCAGCTTGGCGCGCAGGTTCTGCAGATCCGACAGTACGGAGTTGAGGCCGTTGTAAGCGGTGTCGACCGCCGAGGAGCCGAGACCGAGCGAGTCCTTCACCGCCGACAGGGCAGCGTTATCGGTGCGCACCGTCGTCGCGATCGACCAATAGGCAGCGTTGTCGGCGGCGGCGGAAACGCGCTGTCCCGTCGAGACGCGGTTCGAGGTAGCGTCGAGGTTGCTGTTGATGCTTTTCAGCGTCGTCAGCGCGGTCATCGCCGAGTTGTTGGTGAGCAGGCTGGTCACAGGTCAGACTTCCGGCAAAAAGAGGGGGGACGGTTCTCAGGACCGGACTCGCACCGGTACGGCCGCACGGCCCTATCGAGAGGGCCGCGGCGAGCCCCTGAGGGCTCGTTTCGCCGCGCATCACACCTCCGGACTCGCACCGGATCAACGGACCGACATCATGTCTATGAACCCGTCGGAGGGTTCACCCGCTGGCCTCTTCTCGAAGGCGGCTCCGCATGGTTGCGGAAGGCGCCTCGCGATGGGCCAACAATGGCCGCCTCCCGTTACGAAGCGATTAAGCGAGCCTGCCCGGCACCGTCCCGCCGCACGCCCTCCACAGGTCGGCCTCACGTCTGTGGAGAAGAGGCGAGAGCCGTCTCCGACCTGATGGCATCAGGCCGGCGTCCCTCGGTCCTTGTTGTGACACGTATTCTTTCGCCGAATCGGCGACCGCTTCGACGGGCGGCGCTCTAAACGACCGGCTCGCCCTCGAAGACGAGACCCGCGAAGTTGCCGCGCCGCCAGCACAGCCGGGCGGTCACCGTGCGCAGGTCGTGGGCGGCGATCACGAGGGGAAAGGTCTCCGGCAGCGCCTGTTCGGGCGCGATCCGGATCTTGGCACCCCGCGGAGAGAGGTCGCGCACCGTGCAGGCGACCAGACGCTCGGGCCCGAGGACGATGCGTCCCTGCTGAACGACGCGGTGCCGCCTGCCCGCCCGCGTGACCGGCTTCGGCAAAACAGCTTCTCGCGCATCGGCCATGCTCGCCTCCGGCGGCTCACTCGGGCTTCGGCTTAACAACGGTTCGAAGCGCTGTCGATCAGACGGAGTGAGACGCTACGCCCCCTTCGCGCGGCGTCGTTAACCGGGCGTCAAGTATAACAGTACACGGATCGTGAACCTTAACGTTTTCGCCCCGGTGAGCGCGACACGAATACCTTTCGTGCGTGGCGCTCCGGGACCGGTCCACCGAGATCCGCATGACGCCCGATCCCATCCGGCGCTCCTCATCCGGCAGCGCGTCACGCCTTCCGTCTCGGCCGCTGGCGGGAAGCGTGGTCGCCCGCCGTGCCCGGGAAGCGTCGGGCGAGCGCACCGTGCTGGCCGGCCTCGTCCTGCTCGCTCTGACTGCAAGCGGATTTGCCGGCTACGCCATCTCGACCGGCACTCACGGCTACGACGTGCAGGCCGTGCTTCCGGCCGGCATGGCGCCGTTCGCCTGGAAGAAGACTGTGGCGCAGGGCCGCCTCGCCGACCCCGATTTCGATCCCGTCACCACCGGCTCGCTGCCCGACCGCCCGGTGGCTCCCGGCCCGCAGGTCCCGGCGGAGCCGCCGGCGCCGCCCCCCGCCCTTTCCGCAGGCACCTACACCCTGCGCGGCGTCGCCGACGGCGTCGCCACCGTGGAGAGCCGCGAAGGACGGCTCACGGTCTCGCTCGGCAGCACCCTGCCCGGCGCGGGCCGCGTCCTGTCGATCCGCCGGACCGGTGCCGGCTGGGTCGTGATCACGACCGAGACGATCATCGGGCCTGCCTCGTGACACGGGTTCGTATCCCGGCCAGGCGGCCGTGCCTCGGCGGGCAAGCCTGGAGCAAGCGTACCGGCCTAGAGGCGGCATCGGATCCTGCCCTCGCTGCCGAACCGATGGCCGCGGTCCTCCCGCGCTCCCGCCCAGGCGCCCGCCCGTGACCGACACCCTCACCAGCTACCGGCTGATCGCCAAGGACCTCACCGCCTCCCTTCGGCGGAAGGCCGCCGAGCCGAGCGTCGCCCGCGAGACCGCCTACTACGAGGCCAATATCGGCCGGGTGAAATCGGTCGACGATCTTCTCGGCGACCAGCGTCTCTACGCCTATGCCATGAAGGCTTACGGCCTGGAGGAGATGACCTACGCCAAGGCGTTCATGCGCAAGGTGCTGGACGAAGGCGCCGCCAGCGCGGCGAGCTTCGCCAACCGTCTGGCCGACGAACGCTATACCACCTTCGCGAAGGCGTTCAGCTTCGGTCAGGGCCTGACCGCGCAGGGCACCGACCCCGCGAGCTTCGGCATGCCGGCCGGTGCCGCCTCGCTCAGCGCGCCGAAGCGCCTGGCCGACGCCTACGATTTCAGCGGCCGGGCCGAGACGAGCTTCGTCGTGGAGTCCCGGATCGACGCCGCGACCACGCAGTCGGTAACGGTCCGGCTCAACGCGCAGACGCTGGCCGGGCGGGTGGCGGATCTGTCGAAGGTGACGCCCTCCGAGATCGCGGCAGCGGTGGCCGCGCAGATCGCCGCCTCCGATCTCAAGGGCAAGGTCCAGGCGGGTCTCGCCGCCGACGGGAGCCTGTTCTTCGAAACAACCGCGCTGACCGATCTCGGCGCCGACGGCGTCTATGGCGGCTCAGGCATGAACGCCGATACGCTGGTGAGCGCCGGCGGGGCCAAGCGCAGCCTGACGATCCGCAACGCGCCGCTCTCCACCGCCGACAGAGTGGCCGCCGATGTCGGCTTCGGCACGGATCTGGGACCGGACGCGATGGCGCAGACCGTCACCCAGGCCTATCTGCGCCAGTCGCTGGAGAGCGAGGCCGGCGACGCCGATACCGGCGTGCGCCTCGCCCTCTACTTTGCCCGCAAGGCGCCGACGCTCACCAGCGCCTACGACATCCTCGGCGATGCGGCGCTGAGCCAAGTCGCCAATACGGTGATCGGCCTGCCGGCGACGAGCGGCGCGGCCACGAGCGAGGCGCTCGCCCGGCGCGCCGACCTGATCGCCAAGAAGATCGATATCGCGAGCCTGCGGGATCCGGCCAAGCTCGACGCCTTCGTGCGGCGCTTCGCGGCGATCTGGGACGCGCAGAACAACACCGCCAGCGCCCCCGTGCTGGCCCTGTTCACCGGCACGGGCACCCTCGACGCCGAAACGCTCCAGAGCCTGCAGACGGCGCGGATCGGAGCCTGAGCGCCATGCAGAGCAGCCTCTACGTCGCCCTGTCGAGCCAGATCGCCCTCGAGAAGCGTCTGACGACCACCGCCAACAACGTCGCCAACATGGCGACCGCCGGCTTCCGGGCGGAGGAAGTGACCTTCTCGGAACTGCTCGCCCGCTCGAACCGGGGCGAGGTCGCCTTCGTCGGACCCGGCAAGAACTCGATCTCGCGGGCGGCCGGCCAGACGACGAAGACCGATTCCGCCCTCGACGTCGCCGTCCAGGGCGATGCGTGGCTCGGGGTCAAGGGACCGAAGGGCGAGACGCTCTACACCCGCGACGGCCGCCTGACGATGGATGCCAACGGGCAGTTGCGCACGGTGGGCGGCCTGCCGGTCGTCGATCCCGGCGGCGGCGCCCTGCTGCTCGATCCCCAGGCCGGCCCGCCGAAGATCGGCCGCGACGGAAGCATCTACCAGGGTGTCAATCAGGTTGGCGCGCTCGGCCTGTTCGCCCTCGATCCGAAGGCCGCGCTGACGCGCTCGGGCGAGAACGCCGTCGCCGCGAGCATGCCGGGCCGCCCGGTGCAGGACTTCACCCGGATCGGCCTGGTTCAGGGCTATGTCGAGGGCGCCAACGTCAATCCGATCCTGGAGATGACGCGGCTCATCGCGATCCAGCGCGCCTTCGAGAGCGCGGCGACGATGACGTCGGAGGCCGACAACACCCTCACCGGCGCCGTCAAGACGCTGGGTCCGCAGGGTTAGCCCGACGATGACCCTGAACGCCATCGAGCGCCTGGAGAAGGCGATGGAGGCCGGGCGCCGCGACCTGCCGCTGGTTCGCGTCGGCGGACCGGTGCGCGAGGTGACCGCCAGCGCCGCGCGGGTCGCGGGCGTGTCCGCCTTCGTGCGGCTCGGCGACCGCATGGGATTTTCCGCGGACGGCCGGGTGCAAATCGGGGAAGTGGTGCGCATCGACGCCGCCGGCGCCACCGTGAAGCCGTTCGAGAGCCGGATCGAGGCCGGCATCGGCAGCTGCGCCCACCGCATCGGCCCGGCGCAGCTGCGCCCGGACCCGCGCTGGAAGGGCCGGGTGATCGACGCCCTCGGCCGCCCCGTCGACGGCCTCGGCCCCCTCGCCGAGGGGCCCGACAGCGTGCCCCTCGACGCAGACCCGCCCGCGGCGATGACCCGCGCGCGGGTGAAGGCGCCGCTGCCCACGGGCGTGCGGGCGATCGACCTGTTCACACCGCTCTGCGCCGGCCAGCGCATCGGCATCTTCGCCGGCTCCGGCGTCGGCAAGTCGACCCTGCTGGCGATGCTCGCCGGCGCGCAGGGCTTCGACAGCGTGGTGGTGGCGCTGGTGGGCGAGCGCGGGCGCGAGGTGCGCGAGTTCCTCGAAGGACCGATCGCCGCCTCGCGCGACCGCGCCGTGATCGTGGTCTCGACCGGCGACGAGAGCCCGATGATGCGCCGCCAGGCACCGAAGGTGGCGCTGGCGGTGGCCGAGTCCTTCCGCGACCGCGGCGAATCCGTGCTGCTCATCGTCGATTCCGTGACCCGCTACGCCCACGCCGCCCGCGACGTGGCGCTGGCCGCCGGCGAGCCGGCGGTGGCACGCGGCTACCCGCCGAGCGTCTTCTCGGACCTGCCGCGCCTGCTCGAACGCGCCGGCCCCGGCGCGGAGGGCACCGGCACCATCACCGGCATCTTCTCGGTGCTCGTCGATGGCGACGATCACAACGATCCGGTCGCCGACTCGATCCGCGGCACCCTCGACGGCCACGTGGTGCTCGACCGCGCCATCGCCGAACAGGGCCGCTATCCGGCGATCGACCTCCTCGGCTCGATCTCGCGCCTCGCGGGCGAGGTCTGGACCGGCGATCAGCGCGAGCTGGTGCGCAAGCTCAGAAGCATGATGGCCCGCTTCGAGGAGACGCGGGACCTGCGCCTGATGGGCGGCTACCGCGCCGGCAGCGATCCCGACCTCGACCAGGCCGTCACCCTCGTGCCGCGGATCTACGAGGCGTTGCGCCAGGAGCCCGGTCAGCCCCCGAGCCGCGACGCCTTCCTCGAACTCGCCCAATCGCTGCGGGGCTGACCTTGCCCCGCAGAACCTTCAGCCCCGCGCAAGCGACACCGTGTCCACTGCGCCCGAATTCGAAAGTCAACGAGGTGTCCGCATGAGTCTCATCGGCGTGCTCCGCACCGGCGTCTCCGGGATGAACGCTCAGTCGAACCGCATCTCGACGGTGGCCGAGAACATCCAGAACGCCAGCACCACCGGCTACAAGCGCACTTCGGCCGAGTTCTCGTCGCTGCTGCTCGATACCGGGGATGTCGGCAACTACAATTCCGGCGCGGTCGAGACCACCCTGCGCCGCTCGGTGAGCGAGGGGGGGCCCATCGCCTCGACCAATTCCGACAAGGATCTCGCGATCCAGGGCAACGGCTTCTTCGTGGTGAGCGATGCCGGCGGCGCGCCCTTCATGACGCGGGCCGGCAACTTCGTGGTCGACGGCAAGACCGGCAACCTCGTCAATGCCGGCGGCTTCACCCTGATGGGCTACAGCCTCGCCAACGGGACGCCGAACCCGGTTCTCAACGGCGTGGCCGACCTCAAGCCGGTCAATGTCAGCGTGATGGGGCAGGAGGCGCGCCCCTCCACCACCGCCACGATCGGCGGCAACCTCTCCTTCGAGACGCCGGTCTACGATCCGACTGCAACCGGCGCCATCGGCTACTCGAAGAAGAACTCGCTGAAGGTCTACGACAATGTCGGCCAGCCGGTGACCCTCGACGTGCAGATGACCAAGACCTCCGCCAACACGTGGTCGGTGAACTTCTTCAACCCCGCGGCACCGGCCACGTCGATCGGTTCGACCACCGTGACCTTCGACGGCAACGGCAAGGTCAGTGGCGGAGGGTCGGCCGTGGTGAACGTACCGAATGGCCGCAGCGTCACGGTCAACCTCGGCAGCCTCACGCAGCTGTCCGGCGACCACAACCTGTCCGGCACGGCCGACGGCTCCTCGCCGACGGCAGTGAGCGGGACCGCCTTCGGCGAGGACGGCACCGTCTACGCGGTCTATTCCGACGGCACCCGCAAGGCCGCCTTCAAGGTGCCGCTGGCGGACGTGGCGAGCCCCGACAACCTGACGCCCCGGGCGGGCAACGTCTTCACGACGAGCGCCGAGTCCGGCGACATCCAGATCGGCTTCGCCGGTCAGGGCGGGCGCGGCATCCTGAAGGCCGGGGCGCTCGAACAGTCGAACGTCGACGTCAGCACCGAGCTGACCACCATGATCGAGTCGCAGACGGTCTACACCGCCAATTCCAAGGTGTTCATGACCGGCAACGAGCTGCTCGAAACCCTGATGAACCTGAAGCGCTGACGAGGAACGTCGCCGCCTCCGGGTGCGCCGGCCCTGCATCGGCGCACCCGTCTCGTACCGCGTCCCAGGAACCGACCGATGGGTCTCACCCTCGCGCTCAACACCGCGCGCGCCTCGCTGCTCGCGACCTCGAACCAGATCGCCGTGTCCGCGCGCAACGTCGCGGGCGCGAACGATCCCGGCTACTCGCGCAAGATCGCGTCGCTGGTCGCCGGAAGCGCGGGCGGCGCCACGGTGACGATCACCCGCGCGGGCGATCCGGCGCTCTATGCCCGCACGCTCGCGGCCTCGTCCGACGCCGCCCGCGGCGACGCGCTGCTGACCGGCCTGACGAAGCTCGCGCAGACCATCGGCGACACCGACGACCCGACCGCGCCCGCCGCACGGCTCTCGACGTTCAAGGCCGCTCTCCAGGCCGCCGCCAACCAGCCCGACAACCCGCAGCTCGCCCGCGACGCGGTCGAGGCGGCCAAGGCGCTCGCCGGAAGCCTGAACCAAGCGGCGGATACGGTCCACGCGGCCCGGGCGGAGGCCGATGCCGGCATCGCCGACTCGGTGGACCGCATCAACGATCTCCTCGTCCGGTTCGACGCGGCGAACCGCGCCGTCGTCAAGCTGACGGCGCTGGGCGCTGACGCCACCGACGCGCTCGACGACCGCGACCGCATCCTGACCGCGCTCTCGAGCGAGATCGGCGTCACCGCCGTGAATCGCGAGGGCGGCGACATGGCGCTCTACACCGATGGCGGCGTCACCCTGTTCGAGCGCGGTCCCCGGACGGTGGCGTTCTCCCCCACCTCCACGTTCGTCGCCGGCACCGTCGGGGGCACCGTGACGATCGACGGCGTGCCGGTGACCGGGTCCGCCTCGCCGATGCCGCTCGCCTCCGGGCGGATCGCCGGGCTCGCGAGCCTGCGCGACGGGGCGGCGCTGAGCTACGAGGCGCAGCTCGACGCGCTGGCCGGCGGCCTGATCGGGACCTTCGCCGAGAAGGATGCCGTGCCGCCCTACGGCGCATCGCTGAGCGGCCTGTTCACCGCGGGTGCCCGCGCGACCCTTCCCGACGGCACCGCCGCCGGTCGCAACGGCCTCGCGGCCGCGATCGCGATCAACGCCGCCGTCGATCCCGCCCAGGGCGGCGATCTCACCCTGCTGCGCAGCGGCGGCATGAACGGCAGCGACTACGCCGATCCCGGGGCGGCCGGGGACGCGGCCTATTCCGGCCGCCTGCGCGACCTCGTCACGGCGCTCTCCGCCCCGCAGCCCGTCGATCCGGCGCTCGGCCTCGGCACGGCCTCCAGCCTGACCGACCTTGCCGCCGCCTCCGCGGGATGGCTCGAGGCGCAGCGCAAGGACGCGACGACCAACGCCTCCTATCAGAAGACCCTGCTGAGCCGCGCCAACGAGGCGCTCTCGAACACGGCGGGCGTCAACGGCGACGACGAGACCGCCCTCGCGCTGCAGCTGGAGCGCTCCTACAGCGCCTCGGCCAAGCTCATCTCGGTCGTCAACGACCTTCTCAAGACCCTCCTCGACGCGGTGCGGTGATACGGCCATGATGACGACGGGCTTCATCTCGAGCCTCAACCTCTGGAACGCGCCGCGCACCGGCGTCTCGCGTCTTCAGTCCGATCTCGCGACCGCGACCAAGGAGATCAGCACCGGCCGCTTCGCCGATATCGGGGCGACGCTCGGCGGCGGCGTGTCCGGAGCCTTCGGGCTGCGCGGGCAGAACGCCGTGCTCGCCTCGCTGACCCAGAGCAACGCCGCGGCCTCGGCCCGGCTCGAGGCCACGCAGAGCGCGCTTCAGGAGATCCAATCCGCAGCGGAGGCGACCCTCAACGAACTCACGGCGCTGCCCGCCGAACAGCGTGGCGCCCAGGCCGCGGAATCCGCGCACACCCGTCTCGCCGCGCTCGCCGGCGCCCTCAACACCAGCGCGGGCGGCCAGTTCGTGTTCGGCGGCACCAACAGCGCGACGGCCCCTCTGACGCCCTACGAGGGCAACCCGACCTCGCCCGCGAAGGCGGCGGTCGAGGACGCCTTCACGCGCTTCTTCGGCTTCGCCCCCGGGAGTCCGGCCGCGTCCGGCATCACGCCGAGCGAGATCAAGGGCTTCATCGACGGGATGCTCACCGGGCGGTTCACGGAGGTGAACTGGAGCCGGACGTGGTCGGCAGCGTCGAGCCGGACGATCGACAGCCAGATCTCGCTCACCGAGACCGTCACCACCTCGGTGAGCGCCAATGCCGAGCCGTTCCGCCAGCTCGGCATGGCCTACGTCATCGCCTCGGCGCTCGGCCTGTCGGACCTGTCGCAGGCGGCGCAAACCGTGGCCACGGGCACGGTGATGGACCTGCTCGGCAAGGCCACCCGGAGCCTCACGACGATGCGGGCCGATCTCGGACGCACCCAGAGCCAGATCACGGAGGCGAACGGGCGCATGGCCAAGCAGACCGCGCTGCTGACCGGGCAGATCCGGGACCTGGAGAGCGTCGATCCAGCGGAGGCCAAGTCCCGCGTCGACGCCATCACGACCCAGATGCAGATGTCCTACGGGCTGACCGCGCAGCTGCGCAGCCTCAGCCTGATCAACTTCATCTCCTGAACGCCGGCATCCTTTTAGAAACCGAGTACGGAGCGTAGGCCCCGATGTATCGCCTATCCTATGCCGAGATCATGGAAGACGCGCCCGACCTCGGTCGCGAGCGCGAGCGCGCGGCGTTCGACCGGGCACTCGGCCTGCTGCGCTCGGCCGAGGCGCGCGGACCCGCGGCCGGTTCGGAGCGGAACGCCGCGGTCGGATCGATCCAGGATCTCTGGAACGTGCTGATCGCCGACCTTCTCGACGCCGAGAACGCGCTTCCGGAGGCCCTGCGCGCCGATCTCGTCGCCATCGGACTGTGGAACATGCGCGAGGCCGGGGCGGTGCTGAACTCGCCCGAGCGCAGCCTCGCGGCCCTGATCGAGGTCAACACCTCGATCCGCGACGGATTGCAGTGAGGGACGCACGATGACGCGCGAGACCGGCCGGGGTGCCGCCCGCACCATGCATCTGAGCCTGAAAGCGGGCGAGCGCGTCTACATCAACGGCGCGGTGGTGCGCGTCGACCGCAAGGTCGCGCTCGAACTGATGAACGACGCGACCTTCCTGCTGGAGGGTCACGTTCTCCAGGCGGAGGAGGCGACGACGCCGCTGCGCCAGCTCTACTTCGCGGCCCAGACCATGCTGATCGCGCCCACCCAGGCCGGCGCGGCCCGGGCGCTCTACGCCCGGATCGAGGAGGGAATCTTCGCCGCCACCACGGAGCCCGGCATCCGCGACGGGTTGGCGGCGGCGCACGCCCTGGTCGAGGCCGGCCGCGCCTTCGAGGCGCTCAAGCTGATCCGCGGTCTCTACCCGGCCGAGGCCGAACTGCTCGGCGCCGCGGGCCCCCTCCCCGAGGTCCCGCCCGCCGCCCTCGTTCCGCCGACCCGATCCGGCCCCCGCCGTCGGTCCCCGCCGCGGGCCCGGCCGGCACTCCCCTCCGACAAGGCCTGAACGCTCATGGACGTCACCAGCACCGGCGCGACGACCGGCACCACCACTGCCGCGGCGGCGAAGGCGGCGACGTCAGTCGCCGCCAAGATGAACGCCGACACCTTCCTGCAGCTGCTGATGGCGCAGCTTCAGAACCAGGATCCGACGAAGCCGATGGACTCGACGGAGTATGTCGGCCAGCTCGCCACGTTCTCGCAGGTCGAGCAGGCCACCAAGACCAACCAGAAGCTCGATTCGCTGCTGACCTCCAGCTTCCTGAACCAGGCCGACGCGATTATCGGGCGGACCCTCACCTCGGCGGACGGGCTGACGACCGGCACCGTGCAATCGGTGCGGGTCACCGGCGACGGCGTCGTCGCCAAGCTCACCGACGGTCGTGAAATGCTGCTCGCCTCCGGCATCTCGATCAGCTAGCGCGTCGTTCCGGAAGACGGGCTCCGGCTGTCGGACCACGGCGATGCGCCATCCAAAGATACCATCATGAACGAGGTCGACGCCCTCGAACTCGTCCGCTCCGCGATCTGGACGGTGCTGGCCGCCGCCGGTCCCTCGGTCGGCGCGGCGATGCTGGTCGGCATCGCGGTCGCCCTGCTGCAGGCGCTGACGCAGGTTCAGGAGGTGACGCTCACCTTCGTCCCGAAGATCGTCGCGATCCTGCTGGTGATGCTGGTGACCGGCACCTTCGTCGGCTCGCAGATCTACGCGTTCGCCGAGATGACCTACGGGCGGATCGCAACGGGGTTCTGACGCCCGGGGCGGTCTCCGCCTTCTCCCACACAGGCCGGCCTGGGGCCGGAAGGCTCGAGGACGGGAAAACGAGGCGGGACCGGGCGGAGGAAGCTGTCGAGACTTGACCGCCCGGTCCCTCGCGAGAGCCTTGACCTTGGGAAGGACAAAAGCTTCTGCGATCGGATCCTAGCACCGGTGTTGCCACTTGGCAGCACGTCGCACGATGGCCTGCCATGCGTCGCTTAACAGTGAACAGGCCGCTGTCACCGGTTGAATATGACAGCGACATCGATCGGGAGGGGTGCGACATCGCGGTTCCCCGGTCCGCCGTCTTTCGGATTCGCTCCGCGGCCTGCGCGGAGCGAGATCAGGCCGCCCGGACGGTGGCAAGGAAGCGATCGACCTCACCGGTGAGGTGCTCCGACTCGCGCGACAGCTCGGAGGCCGCCGCGAGCACCTGACTCGCCGCCGCCCCGGCCTCCTCGGAGGCCTGCGCCAGTCCCACGACGTTGCGGGTCACCTCGGTCGTCCCGGTCGAGGCCTGGGCGACGTTGCGCACGATCTCCTGGGTGGCCGCGCCCTGCTGCTCGACCGCGGCCGCGATGGTCGCGGCGACGGCGTTGATCTCGCCGATGCGCCCGGTGATCGAACCGATGGCCGAGACGGCGCGTTCGGTGACGCCCTGGATCTCACCGATCTGGCCGGCGATCTCCTCCGTCACGCGGGCGGTCTGGCTGGCGAGTTCCTTCACCTCCGTCGCCACGACGGCGAAGCCGCGTCCCGCCTCGCCCGCGCGCGCCGCCTCGATCGTGGCGTTGAGGGCGAGCAGGTTCGTCTGCGAGGCGATGTTGGAGATCATGCTCACCATGTCGCCGATACGGGCGGAGGTGCGGCTGAGTTCGCGCACGAGCTGTCCGGTCTGGTCCGCCTCAGCGACGGCGTTCTGCGCGAGCCCGGCGGAACCCTGGACCTGCCGTCCGATCTCCTGGACGGAGGCGCCGAGCTCCTCGGCCGCGGCCGCCACGGTGCCGACATTGCTCGCCGCCTCTTCCGCCGCCGCGGCGACGGTGCCCGACTGGTTCGCCGTCTCCGTGGCGGTCGAGGACATCTGCTGCGCGGTGGCCTGAAGCTCGGTCGCCGAGGACGACACCCGGCCGACGATACCGCCGACCGCGCGCTCGAAGCCGTCGGCAAGTTCGATCATGGTGCGGCGGCGCTCGGCAGCGGCGGCCTCGTCGGCGATGCGGCGCATCTCGGCCTGCTCCGCCGCCTTCTGCGCGACCATCGTCTTGATCCCCTCGACTGCCCGGCCGACCGCGCCGATCTCGTCGCCCCGCGCCGCCTCGCGGATCGTCGCATCGATCTCCCCCTGGGCCATGCGCTGAAGCACGGCGACGAGGCTCGCCAGAGGTCGGGTAATGCCGAAAATCGTGATGATGCCCGCGAGAAACAGGGTGGCGAGGATGCCGATCGCCGACGCGATGCTGAGGATCATGCTCGACCGGCTCGCGGCCTGCTCGGCCCCGTCCCGCGCCTCGGCGAGTTCCGCCGTCAGCAGATCGATCCGCGATTGGATGACGTCGCGCAGCTTGGCACGGGCCACTGATGCATCGTTGAACAGGACCTTCGTCGCCGCTTCGTTCTCGTTCTTGAGACCGAGTTGGATGACGCGATCATTGGCGGAGCGCAGGGTCTCGGAGATCTCACGAATCTCCTCATTCGCCCTTCGCCGCTCGGGGCCGTCGGACAGGGCAAGCAGCTGACCCACGATCTTCGACTGCGCCACGACGGCCGCGTCATATCGCTTCTTATAGCCGTCCATTTCCGCTTGGCGCGTCTCAAGGATGATGTTGCGGATCACGATACTGGCTTCGTTGGCATAGACTCGCAGCGACAGCATGCCTTCGAGCCGCTTGACTTGAACATCGACGATCTGCCTCATCTGCACGGACAGGCCGCTAATCGTCGTATAGGCGTAGAAAATCAGCCCGATTGATACTGAAATAGCAAGGATAATGGGTGCGGCTGCTTTGAAGATCAGTCGCGCATTGTCTAATATTCGCATGTGCCGCTCCAGGGCTTGCTTAAGACGAGCGAGTCAGCCCCCGTCGCACCACCCTTGCGAGAAACACCTTATCAAAGGATAAAAACTCCGTGACTGGTCAAAACTTCGCGTGAGGCGCCGGATCGTTGAAGATGCTGGATAATCTCCGCTCAGCCTGCCGCCCCGGGTGGGGTCCTGCCGTTCGATGGTGCCCGGCGGCAGCCGGCTAACGCCCTCCGTGTGACCGCAACGGTTGTATCGTGCGATTCCTCCGACGAGGCTGCCGCTCCATCTCCGCGCAAGCATGCCGGTTCACAAGCGCTGCCACTTGAGGGGAACGGTCCACGTCATGGCGGTGAGCGAAGCGCTCGTCCTGGAAAAGCGGTCGCGGCGCGACTTCGGGTTCGCCGCCGGCATCGTCGCGATCCTGGCGGTGCTGTTCCTGCCGGTTCCGGCAGTGCTGATCGATGTCGGGCTCGCTTTCTCGATCGCGCTCTCGGTGTTGATCCTGATGGTGGCGCTCTGGATTCAGAAGCCGCTCGAATTCTCCGCCTTTCCCACCGTGCTGCTGATCGCGACGCTGCTGCGGCTGGCGCTCGGCATCGCCACGACGCGGCTTATCCTGGCCAACGGCCAGAAGGGCGTGGACGCCGCCGGCCACGTCATCCAGGGCTTCTCGCAATTCGTGATGAGCGGCGATTTCGTGATCGGAATCGTCGTCTTCGTGATCCTGATCACGGTCAACTTCCTCGTCATCACCAAGGGCGCGACCCGTATCGCCGAGGTCGGCGCCCGCTTCACCCTCGACGCCATCCCCGGCAAGCAGATGGCGATCGACGCCGATCTCAATGCCGGGCTGATCGACGACAAGGAGGCGCAGCGCCGCCGCCGGGAGCTGGAGGAGGAGAGCGCGTTCTTCGGTTCGATGGACGGCGCCTCGAAATTCGTGCGCGGCGAGGCGGTGGCCTCGCTCATCGTCATCGCCGTCAACGTGTTCGGCGGCGTCATCATCGGCACGACGCGCCACGGCATGCCGCTCGGCCAGGCCGCGGACGTGTTCGTCAAGCTGTCGGTGGGCGACGGCCTCGTCTCGCAGATCCCGGCGCTGATCGTCTCGCTCGCCGCCGGCCTCCTCGTTTCCAAGGGCGGCACCCGCGGCGCGGCGGAAGAGGCCGTGCTCGGCCAGCTCAGCGCCTATCCCCGTGCGCTCCTCGTCGCCGCGGCCCTGATGCTGATGTTCGCGGTCGTCCCGGGACTGCCGTTCCTGCCCTTCGTCGCACTCTCGGGCCTGATGGGCTTCGTCGCCATCACCATCCCGAAGCGCCGCGCCGCCCAGGCCGCCCTCGCCGCGGCGAAGGCCAAGCGCGAGGAGGAGGTCAAGCAGGCCGAGGTCAAGGATTCGGTCAAGGAGCAGCTGCGCACGCCGGAGATCGAACTCTGCCTCGGCCGTCAGGTCGCCGCGCAGATCCAGGGCAGCCACGCCGAGCTGCACCATCGCGTGGCCAAGATGCGCCGCAAGTTCGCGCGCCAGTACGGCTTCGTCGTCCCCGACATCAAGCTCACCGACAGCCTCAACCTGCCGCCCAAGACCTACCAGATCCGCATCCACGGCACGGTCGCCGCGACGCAGGAGATGCGGCCGGGCGAGCTGCTCGTCGTCGTCGGCGACGGGCCGCGCCCCGACGTGCCGGCGGAAGAAGTGCGCGAGCCGGCCTTCGGCATGAAGGCGCTGTGGATCGTCGACGCCTATGCCGGCGAGATCCGCCGCTCCGGCTTCGAGGCGATCGACGGCGCCTCGGTGCTGCTGACCCACCTCTCCGAGGTGATCCGCAACAACCTGCCCCAGTTCCTCTCCTACAAGGACATGCGGGCGCTGCTCGACCGGCTCGACCCCGAATACAAGCGGCTGATCGACGAGATCTGTCCCTCGCAGATCTCGCATTCCGGCCTTCAGGCGGTGCTGAAGCTGCTGCTCTCCGAGCGGGTCTCGATCCGCAACCTGCACCTGATCCTGGAGGCGGTGGCCGAGATCACCCCGCATGCCCGCCGCGCCGAGCAGATCGCCGAGCACGTGCGCATGCGCGTCGCCCAGCAGATCTGCGGCGACCTCGCCGAGGACGGGGTGCTGCACGTGCTGCGGCTCGGCGCCAACTGGGACCTCACCTTCCACCAGAGCCTGAAGCGCGACGCCAAGGGCGAGGTCATCGAGTTCGACATCGATCCGCGTCTCGTCGAGCAGTTCGGCGCGGAAGCCGGCGAGGCGATCCGCGAGCGGATGCGGCAGGTCCACGGCTTCGCCCTCGTCACCGCCCCCGACGCGCGGCCCTACGTGCGGATGATCATCGAGCGCATCTACCCGACGCTGCCCGTCCTCTCGCATCTGGAGATCGCCCGCGGCGTCGAGATCAAGTCGCTGGGCACCATCTCGTGATTCCGGGCGTCACCAGCCTATTCGGCGGCGACGCCTTCCTCGCCACCTTCCTGATCTTCTGCCGCATTGGCGGCTGCCTGCTGATCGTGCCCGGCTTCTCAAGCCCGCGCGTGCCGGCGCAGGTGCGCCTGTTGATCGCCGGCGGCGTCTCGCTCGCCGTCACGCCGCTGCTGCTGCCGCTGTTCCAGGGCCGGCTTCCGGGTCAGGCACCGACGGAATCCCTCGTCTGGATCGCCAGCGAGTCGGTGACGGGGCTCCTCATCGGCCTGCTCGGACGCATCTTCGTCTTCGTCCTGGAGACGGTGATGAACGCGGTCTCGACCATGGTCGGATTCGGCTCGATGCCGGGCACGCCGGTCGAGGGCACGGACGCGATCCCCGCGGTCGAGTCGCTCATCGTGTTCAGCGCGATCGCGCTGATGTTCGCCGCCGACCTGCACTGGGAGCTGCTGCGCGGACTGGTCGATTCCTATTCGCGCATCCCGCCGGGCGAGGGCTTCGGCACCCAGACGGCGCTGGTGCGGATCGCCGACCAGATCGGTGAGGCCTTCTCCCTGGCCCTGCGGATCGCCGCGCCCTTCATCATCTACGCCGTGGCGGTGAACCTTGCCGCCGGTTTCGTGAACAAGCTGACGCCGACGATCCCGGTCTACTTCATCGCCACGCCCTTCGTGATGTTCGGCGCACTGATCCTGCTCTACTACCTCTCCAGCGAGTTCATGACGCAGTTCCTCGCCGGCTATCTCGCCTGGCTGCGCAAGGGCTGAGCGCATGTCCGCCGCCGACATCGCCAAGCGCCTGAAGCGCGCCGAGCGCCTCACCGCCGTGCAGGAGCAGATGCGCAGGGCCGCCG
Organism: Methylorubrum populi; assembly: GCF_002355515.1. Taxonomy (NCBI): domain Bacteria; kingdom Pseudomonadati; phylum Pseudomonadota; class Alphaproteobacteria; order Hyphomicrobiales; family Methylobacteriaceae; genus Methylorubrum; species Methylorubrum populi. The sequence goes on from NZ_AP014809.1 coordinate 759,120, forward strand.
AATGGCAACTCGCCCAGACCCGGCGCGACGCCGAGGCCGTCGAGGCCGATCGCGCCGCCCTGCTGGCGGCCGTCGGCGCTTCCGCCCACGGGCACCTGTTCCTGGAGGCCGCCACGCGCCGCCTGCGCGGGCTCGCCGCGCGGGCGACCGAACTCGAACGGATCGCCGCCTCCCAGAGCGACGAGGTGCGCGAGCAGGGTCTCGCGCAGAAGCGCGCGGAACTCAATGCCGAGCGGATCGAGACGCTGCTCGACCGGGAGCGCGAGCGGGTCGAGGCGATGGAGCGCCTCGACGGCTTGGCGCAACGCCGCGACGCAAGCCTCCCGTAAGCCAGCAGGGCTAGGGTTTCCCCGATTGTCAGCGGCGCCCCCGATACGCGCCGCGTCAGGTTCGATGGCGCGATGAGCATCTCCCCCCCTTCCGACATCGTCATGGATGTGGCCCGCGCCGCCGATCCGGCCCGCTATCAGGAAGCGGCGGCCAAGCTGTCGCAGCCCGGTGACCCGGCCGCCTTCGCCAGCGCCGCCGACGAGGCGGCGCGCGAGGCGGGCCTGAGCACGCACCTGCCGCTCGACGTCCACGGGGCGCTCACGGGCCTGAAGAACGACACCGCCCGCAACGCCGCCGCGGACCCCTACCGGAAGTTCGAGGGGCAGGTGATCCAGCAATTCGTCGAGGCGATGCTGCCCAAGGCCGAGACCGTGTTCGGCAAGGGCAATGCCGGCGGCATCTGGAAGTCGATGCTCTCCGAGCAGATCGGGCAGCAGATCGCCAAGACCGGCGGCATCGGCATCGCCCGCATGCTCAACGCGTCCCATCCCACCGGTACGACGGCGCCCCCCACGGGCACCGGCGTCGCGGGCAAGGTCTGACCGCGGATGCTGCTCGAATCCCTCAAACGCCTCGAAGCGACCGTGGAGGCCGAGACCGAGGCGCTCGCCGCCAACGCTCCCCTCGATCTCGATGCGGTCAACCGGGCCAAGAGCCGGAGCCTCCTGGAGCTCACCCGTCTCGCCCGCGCCGTCGATGTCGCGGCCCTCGACGCCGAGACCGGCATCGTGCTGGCGCGCCTGCGCGAAAAGCTGGTGCGCAACCAAGAGGCGGTCGCCTTGCACCTGCGGGCTGTGGAGGAGGTCGGCGCGACGCTCCAGGCCAGCCTCCAGGCGGCGGAATCCGACGGCACCTATTCCGCGCGCGTGTCCGCGCCGTCGGGGCGCGACTGAGCGATGCGCGTCCTGTTCTCCGGCCTGTGGATCTGCGCCGTCACCATCGCCTCCTGCTACGCGGCGGTGACCTTCGGCGGCGGCTTCTTCTCGAAGTCGACCGAGCCCTATCTCGAGGGGCTGCAATACCAGAAGCTCGCGCCCATCAACATTCCGATGGTCGCCGAGGGCAAGGTGCAGGGCTACGTCATCGCCGTGCTGGTCTTCACGGCGGATGCCAAGCTGATGCACACGCTGCCGGTGGCCCCCAACGCCTTCGTGGTCGACGAGGCCTTCCGCCAGATCTACGGCGACACCACGATCGATTTCCGCAAGCTCGCCCGCTACGACATCAACGGCCGCCTCGCCCAGATCCGCGCCAAGGTGAACGAGCGCCTCGGTTCCGACGTGGTCAAGGACGTGCTGGTGGACGAACTGAACTTCGTCGCCAAACGCGAGGTGCGCTCGTAGTCGCATTCGGTCGTCGCGAGGCGGAGCCAGAGCAATTTAGGGCGCGACCTCCCTGGAAAGCGCGCGCTGAACGGCTTCGCTCCGCTCGCGGTGACGGATCGGCCCGAACGCCTCGGCCCGCATCCGATGCGCGTTGACCGCCATCAAGTCCCCGCGCACTTTGCTGCGGCCATGTCCCCCTTCACCGGCCTGTCCGCCTTTCCCATCACCCCCGCCTCGCCCGACGGCCGCGTCGATCCGGCGGCCCTGCGCGCGCTGATCGCTCGGCTCGTGAACGCGGGCGTGGATTCGATCGGACTTCTCGGCAGCACCGGCACCTACGCCTACCTGTCCCGCGACGAGCGCCGCCGTGCCGTCGAGGCCGCCCTGGACGAAGCCGGCGGTCGTGTACCGGTCATCGTCGGCATCGGGGCTCTGCGCACGGACGAGGCGGTCGCCCTGGCGCAAGATGCGCGGGCGGCGGGCGCCGCAGCGGGACTCCTGGCCGCGATGTCCTACACGCCGCTGACCGACGACGAGGTGTTCGAGCACGTCTCCGCGGTGGCGGCGGGCAGCAGGCTGCCGATCTGCATCTACGACAATCCCGGCACCACGCATTTCCGGTTCACGCCCTCATTGGTCGGGCGGCTGGCACAGGTGTCCGGTATCCATGCGCTCAAGAGCCCGGCCCCGGACCCCGACGCGGTGGCCGGCCATCTCGACGCCCTGCGCCGGGCGGTGCCCGCCGATTTCCGGCTCGGCTATAGCGGTGACTGGAACGCAGCGGAGGCGCTGCTCGCCGGCGGCGAGGCTTGGTACAGCGTTGCGGCCGGACTGTTCCCGGAACCCTGCCTCGCGATCCTGCGGGCCGCGCAGGCCGGGGACGCCGCGCGGGCGCGGGCGCTCAACGCGCGGATGCAGCCGCTCTGGGACCTCTTCAGGGAGTTCACCAGCCTCCGGGTCGTCTACGCGGCGGTCGACCATCTCGGCCTGTGCCGAGCTGATCCGCCCCGGCCGATCCTGCCGCTCCCGGAAACCCTCCGGATCCGGGTGGCGGATGTCGTGGACCGTCTCGGGCTCGCCTGATCCGGCCGCCGGACAGTCGGCGCGGGACAGTCGCCGTGCGCCGGTCTTAAAGGTCGATTCACGCAGAACTGTTTGACTCACCGCAGAGTAAGTTCTGCGTAATCGAGTGCCATGTCCTCATCGGTCGCCGAAGCGCCGGACCTGTCCGGCCTCATCGAGCTCTCGCGCGATCCCGCGCTCGACCTGAAGCCCGTGATCCTTCGGGTGCAGACCGACCTGTTCCTGACGGCTCCGGTCCATGACCGGGCGATCCTCCAGGCCTTTGAGTCCCTCGCGGCGGGCCTGATCCCGACGGTGGACGCGGACACGCTGCGCATCGTCGCCGAGAAGCTCGACGGCTGCCCCGACGTGCCGGCCGGCGTCCGCGCCGCGCTGGAAGCGCGCGGATTTCCCCTGGCCCCGCCCCGCGAGCCGGGGACGGAGGCCGAAGCCGACCGGGCGATCGCGGCAAATCCCGGCGCGCTGATCGGCACCCGAACCCTGGAGCGCCTCGTCGCCCGCGCCCGCACCGATGCGGCCCTCGCCCACACCCTGCTCGGCCGGCCCGACATTCCGCCCGCCGACCTTGCGCCCCTCTGGCTCTTCGCGGAGCCGGAGCAGCGCCGCGCCATCGCCGAGGCGGTCGAGGCGACCGCGGCCCTGCGCCCCTGCCCGTCGACGCCCAGGACGCTGGCGACGAGCCTCGTCGAGCATTCCCACGCCCGCGACGTGCAGGCCTTCGTCACCGCGCTCGGGAACGGGCTCGGCCTGCCGCCGAACTATCTCAGCGCCGCCATCGATCCGGCCGCCCGCTACGACCTGCTGACGCTCGCCCTGCGGGCGGCGGATCTGCGCGAGGGCGAGGCGGTCTTCGTCTTCCTCACGCTCAACGACAGCGTGGCGCGCTCGGTCGATCGGGTGTTCGCCCTCGTCACGCTGTTCCGCGAAACGAGCCGGGCCACCGCCCGCGACCTTCTCTGCGCGATCCTCGGCGTGCCGGTGATGGAGCGCGCGGGCGGCGAGCACCAGCCGCTGCACGGCCCCGAGGCCCGGCGTCCCGCCCCGGCCGCGGCCGAGCGCGGAGGCTTGCGCACCATTCTCCCGACGCGCCTGCGCCGCACGAGCTGACGCGCCTCGGGCGAGACGCTACTCCACGAGCGGTAGGCCGTGCCGGCCCTCGCGGTCGTCGATCTCGACGATCCAGAGATCGGAATCGAAGCGAATCTCACGGGCGATCCGCTCCTCCACATCCGGCGACGGCGCGGCGGCAAGGATCGCCGTGAACAGGCGGTCGCCCGGATCCTCCGCCTCGATCAGCGCCTGGGGGGCCGGGCCGTAGAGGTCGGCGGTGCCGTCGAGCCGGTCGACCTTGACGAAGATCGCCCCCGCTTCCGCCGCGCCGCGGCGGCGCTGCACCGCGGGGATGCCCTCGCCGTTGAGGCGGCGCAGCTGCGCGGAGACCCAGAAATCCGAGCGGAGGCGTGGCATGCCCGGTTCATAGGCGCACGCCGCGCCGATGGCGAGGGCGGCAGGCCATCCGCAAGACCGGCGGATGAGGTCAGCCGCTCGCCTTGGCGGTCATCTCGCGGGTCAGGGCGCGCAGGGTCGGTCCGGCGGCCTCGCCCTTCACCGGCAGCTTGCGGTCGCGCTCGAACTTCTCGATCGCCGCCTTCGTGCCGGGCCCCATCAGGCCGTCATCCTTGAGCGGGCCGTAGCCGAGCTTGGTCAGCGCGCGCTGGACACGGATCACGGCGGGATCGGGCTTGGCGGTCTCGGGCTTGGCGGTCTCCGTCTTCGCCACCTCGGCCTTCTCCTTCGCGGCCGGCTTCGGCTCGGGCCTGCGCTCCGCCCTCGGGGTGACCGAGGCCGTCGTCTCGCCGGAACGGATCATGTCGGCGATCGCGTCACGGGGCGCTGCCGGCACCTCCCGCGCAGGCGCGGGCTTCGGCGTCTCCACCGCGCGAACCTCCCGCACCGGCTGCGGCGCAGGCTTTCCCGCCACCGGCTTCGGCTCGACGGTCGGCAGGATCGGCGCCGGATGCGGCCCGGCCTGGAGGCCCATGGCGTTGACGCAGACATAGATCGCCGCCCCGGCGCCGAGCAGCGTTCCGAACACGCCGCCGGGATAGCGCAGGCAGAACCGTCCGGCCCCGTTCGCCGCAGTCAGGACGGAGGCCTGCCAGCCGGAGGCCGCGGGTCCGCGCGGAGCCGGCTTGCGGCGCGGCGACTTGGCCGGGCTTCGTCCGACCCGCATGTCACCGGGGACGACGATCTCGCGCTGATCCCGTCGGGCGGGCGGCTCGCGCATCATTTCGCTCCTTCACAGCATCGTCCCGAAAGCGGGCTTCGCGCTTTTGCAAGCGGACGATGCAGAAACGGGAATCTCGAGCAGGATTCCGGATCGAATGTCCGGATCCGTGCCCGAGGGTTCTGCCGGGCGTCGCGCGAGCGGCTCATCCGGCGCGGCGCATCGGGGCGTCCGCCGAAGGCGGAGCGGGGTCGAACAGGCCGACCGGCAGGCGGATCGGCTCGGGCACCGGCTCCGATACCGCCGCGCCCCGCACCGAGGTGCGGATCGGCGCCGGCTGGTTCTGCGCCGGGACGATCTTCGCGCCACCGGAAGCCGCCTTGCCGGCGGTCGCCGCGGCGGCCTTGGCGCGGCTGCAATCGAGCGGCAGCGTCACGGTGACGGCCGTGCCCTTGCCGGGGGCGCTCTCGACCGAGACGGCGCCGCCATGCAGCCCGGCGAGGCCGCGCACCACGGAGAGGCCGAGCCCGGTGCCCTCGTGGCTCCGGCCGTAGCCGCCGCCGACCTGGAAGAAGGGGTCGCCGAGCCGCGGCAGGTCGGCCTCGGTGATGCCGATGCCGTTGTCGCTCACCACGAGGTCGAGATAGGCCCCGCCCCGGCGCACCATCACCTCGACCCGCCCGCCGCGCGGCGTGAACTTCACCGCGTTCGAGATCAGGTTGATCAGCATCTGGCGGCAGGCGCGGGCATCGGCCACGAGGGCGCAGCCGGCGGGCACGGGGGCGCTCACCAGGGTGATGCCCGAGGCATCGGCCTTGAGCCGCATCAGGTCGCAGCAGCTTCGCAGCAGCGCTTCGACATCGACCGGCTCGGGCTGGAAGTCGAAATGCCCGCCGCGGATGCGCGAGATGTCGAGCAGCGTGTTGACCACGTCGAGCAGGTGACGCCCGGACTGGGCGATGATCCCGGCATATTCGCGCGAGCGCTCCGGCGAGAGGCTCACCGCGCCCTCCCCGCCCAGCACGTCCGAGAAGCCGATGATGGCGTTGAGGGGCGTGCGCAACTCGTGGCTGACGGTGGCGAGGAAGTGGGTCTTCACCTCGTCGGCGCGCTCGGCCTCGGCGCGGGCGCGGTCGAGCTCCTGCGCGTGGCGGCGGTGCTCGGACACGTCGCGGGTCACGGCGACGACGGTCGAGCCGTTGGCGCCGGCCAGCCCCGCCTCGATCCGGTGGGCGCGCATCTCGGCGAAGATGGTGCGGCTGCCGTCGGCGCGGGGCGCGTCGAGGTGCAGGCGGAAGGGCACGGTCGCCGGCGCGCCGTGGGCGGCGACATCGCTGATTGCCTGGAGCAGCGCCGGACGGTCGCCGATATGCACCCGGTCGAGCAGGCCGTGGCCGCGCAGGCGGCTCGCCTCGGCGCCGACGAAGCGGGCGGCCGAGCCGCTCGCCTCCAGCACCCGGCCGTTGGCGTCGTGCCACGTCACGAGGTCGTCGATGGCCGAGAGCAGCAGGCGGTCGCGGGCCTCATTGTCCCGCATGCGCGCGCGCCACTCGCCTTCGCGGCGCATGTGCTCCATGGCCTGCGCCGCGATGTGACCGATGGCGGTCACGGCGAAGACCGGCATGACGATGGCGTTGGGCCAGTCGAGGGCGAGGCTGCCGATGGGCAGGTAGCCGCTCAGCGCGATCGCGAAGGCGCCGAGGACGGCGATGACGGAGGCCGCGATCGTCGCCCGGCGCGAGCCGGAAATCATCGCCTCCAGCGGCACCGCCACGAGCCAGATCGCGGCGGCCGAGCTCGCGCCGCCGGTCAGCGCGGCGAGGCAGACGACGATGCCGGTCAGGCCGAGCGAGGACAGGGCATGCGCGACCCACAGCGAGCCGGTGCGCGACAGGACGACGGCGGCAAACAGCGGCAGGAACAGGCTCGCGATGGCGATCGCCTCGATGCCGCTCGGGACCCCGCGCCAGACGAGGTAGGGCGGGAGGCCCGCCATCATCACGACGCCGGTGGCCAGCCGCGAGATCAGGAAGCGCTCGTGGCGGAACCGCACGCCCGGCTCGGCCACGACGGAGGCGTGGACCAGCCCGGCGAGACGGGCATCGAAGAGGGAGGCAAGGGCACCGTCTTTACGCAACACCACCACGCACAGCGCGAAACTCGACCCGAAACCCGGGTGTCCCGCGCCCCTCGACTACTCGTTACGATCTTCAGGCAAACCGTCGCAGAGCCGGTTTAAGCGAGGATGAAAAGGGTCGCTCACTTGCCGCCGACCGCGGCGGTGAGGGGGCCCCTGCAGGGGCCGGTCGAAGTGCCGATCCCCGTTCTTCACAGCCCCCCGAAACGGCGGAAGCGGCGCTCGGCACAGGGTAAACCGGCGGCCCGAAGGGCGCGCATTGCCGGAAAAAGGCTTCGTTCACCACGTCGGCGTTTTGGCCTCTCGCGCTTCATCCGGCGGTGCCGGGACGATGGCAGGATCAAGCGATCGTTCCCTGCCGGCCGCGCCGGCGAAGCAGCGCCTCCTCGGAACCGGATCGATGTCGTTTCTCCTGCGCGCCGCCCTCGTGATCGGTGCCCTCTCGTACCTCGCGCTCCAGCGCCAGGACGGGTCGTCGCCCGCCCCGCCCCGTCCCGCCACGGCAGGGGTCGCCAAGGGGAACACGGCGGCGAGTACGCTGGGGCTCCCGACGGGGATCGCCGAGGGCGACGCGTTGGACAGCCTGACCACCGGCGGCATCGGCGCGCTGGTGAACGCCCTGAACGCGCTGCCGCCCGAGACCCGGGAGGAGATGGTGCGGGCCGGGGCGGACGCTGTCGCCCGGCGCGTCACCGGGCACGCCCTCGGACCGCTCGCGCCGCAGCGTCCGTCCGCCGACACCCTCTCGGCCAGCGACCGCCAGCCGTCATGGCGCGGACCCACATCACACTGAGCGCGGTTCTGGCCTGATGAGGCGGCGCTCCTATAACGGACGGGCGCCACCGACCGGGAAGGAGCGACGATGTTCGGCTTCGGAAGCGAGTACGAGGGCTTGGCCTTCTGGCTGCCGCTGGTTTGGGCTGGCCTGCTGGCGCTCGCGGTGGCGATGTATGTCGTCATCGACGGGTTCGACCTCGGGGTCGGCATCCTCTTCACCGCCGCACGGCCCGGCAACTGGCGCGACCGGATGATGCTCTCGGTGGCACCGATCTGGGACGGCAACGAGACCTGGCTCGTGCTCGGCGGCGGCGGGCTGTTCGCGGTGTTCTCGGTCGCCTACGCGATCCTGCTTCCGGCACTCTACCTGCCGATCATCCTGATGCTGATCGCGCTGATCTTCCGCGGGGTCGCCTTCGAGTTCCGCTTCAAGGCCGAGCGCTCGCAGGTGGTCTGGGACAACGCGTTCCACTACGGCTCGCTGGTCGCGACCTTCGCGCAGGGCATGGTGCTCGGCGCCTTCGTCCAGGGTTTCCAGACCGAAGGACGGGGCTTCTCCGGCGGCACCTTCGATTGGCTGACCCCCTTCAGCGTCATGACCGGCATCGGCCTCGTCTGCGGCTACGGGCTGCTCGGCGCGACGTGGTGCGTGATGAAGACCTCGGGCGAACTGGAGATCTGGTCGCGGATCAAGGCCAAGCAGTTCCTGATCGGCACCGTCGTCTCGATGGCGATCGTCAGCGCCTGGGTGCCGTTCCTGGGACTGCACATCCAGTGGCGCTGGTTCTCCTGGCCGAACGTTCTGTTCGTGGCCCCCGTGCCGCTGCTGACCGCCTTCGTCTGCTGGCGGATCTGGAAGGCGATCGAGGACGGGCGCGAGGTCGCACCCTTCCTCCTCTCGATCGCCCTGTTCCTGCTCGGCTTCCTCGGCCTCGCGATCAGCCTGTTCCCCTACATCGTGCCGCCCAAGCTCACGATCTGGCAGGCGGCCAACGCGACCTCGGCCCTGCAATTCGCCCTGGTCGGCTACGCGGTGGTGATGCCGCTGACGCTGGCCTACACGGCCTATGCCTACTGGGTCTTCCGGGGGAAGATCGAGGAGAACCCGAACGCGGCGAGCTATCATTGAGCGCCCGGCGCATCCTCTGGTTCGTCGTCCTCTACGGCCTGAGCCTCATCGCCTTCACGGCGCTCGTCTATTTCATCCGCGCCATCGCGCGGTGAGATGGGCGCCGGCTCAGAGGCATAGCGTCAGGGCGGCGTGAAGCCAGAGCGTCACCCCCTCCCGGGCCCAGAGCAGCGCGCCGACCAGCGTCAGCGCGCCGAGAAGGGCGAGGACGACGAGTTCGTCCCGTCCGCTCATGCCGGACTCGCCTGCGCGTTCCGGGGCGCCAGCGAGACGTCGCGGATCGGCAGATTGAGGAGGCCGGCGAGGAGCGCGAGGCCGATCGAGAGGCTCCAAGCCACGTCGTAGGACCCGGTATGGGCGAAGATGAAGCCCGCGCCCCAGGCGCCGAAGAAGGCGCCGACCTGATGGCTCATGAAGACGATGCCGAACAGCGTCGAGAGATAGCGCACGCCGAAGATCTGCCCGACGAGACCGCTCGTCAACGGGACGGTGCCGAGCCAGAGAAAGCCGATGGCGCAGGCAAACAGCGTCGCGGTGAGCGGGGTGAAGGGGCTCACGAGAAACAGCCCCATCACGGCGGCGCGGGCGAAGTAGATCCAGGACAGCACGTATTTCTTGCGCAACCGGTCCGCGGCGACGCCGAAGGCGTAGGAGCCGAGAATGTTGAACAGCCCGATCAAGGCCAGCGCGCGGGCGCCGATGCCTGCGTCGAGGCCGGCATCGGTCAGGACGGCCGGCAGGTGGGTCGAGACGAAGGCGATGTGGAAGCCGCAGACGAAGAAGCCGGCATTGAGCAGCCAGTAGCCGCGATGGGCCGCCGCCAGCCGCAGGGCGGCACCGAACGGGATCTCGTCGGGCGTCGCGGCCGGCCGCACCGCCCCGAAGGCGACCTTTCGGGCGATGCCGAGGGCGAGTGGCACCATCAGCGCGGCGAGCCCCGCGGCGGCGAGGAGCGCCCCGCGCCAGCCGAGTTCGTCCACCGCGATCTGGGTGGCCGGAACCAGCAGGAACTGACCGACCGAGCCGCCCGCGGTGACGATGCCCGCGGCCGCGCCCCGCCGCCCCGGCGGCATCAGCGGCACGACCGCGCCGAGCACGACGACGAAGGTGACGCCGGTCATGGCGAGCCCGACCAGGAAACCGAGCGTGACGGTGAGGCCGAGCGCCGAGGCCACGGAGGCCGCCAGCGCGAGGCCGACGGCATAAAGGAGGCCGCCGCCGCCGGCGACGCGCCCGGGGCCGTAGCGGTCCACCAGTGCCCCGACGAAGGGCTGAGCGAGGCCGAAAATCAGATTCTGCACGGCCATGGCGAAGCCGAAGCTCTCGCGCCCGACGCCGAGATCCAGCTCGACCGGTCGCATGAACAGACCGAAGCCCTGGCGGATGCCCATGGCGATCGTCACGATCACCGCACCGCAGGCGAGCGCGACCCAGGCAGGGGATTGTCGATGAAGCGGGGAGCGGATCAAGGTCGCGTGTCCAGGAAAGCCGGCCGGGATCATATTCCGGATCGCGGGCTCGGAAGAACCGGCCCGTGCCGCATGGCGGATCACGCGATGGACGCGGTGCCCGAGCGTGTCGCCGGGGCCACCCCTCGGCCCCGTTCGCCATCCTCCACTTCCGCACGCGTAGCCTTGCCGGTCCCCGCTCCGCTAAGGTCCGCCCGATGGATGATTTCCGGCGGGCGGCGAACGGTTCGGGATGACGGCGCAGGGACCGGACAGGCCGGACGAGGACGGAACCGAGACGAGGGCGGCGGCGCGCGAAGCGGCGCGGGCGGCCGGCCTGCTCGCGCGCCAGCTCGGCCGGCTCGCCGGAAGTGCCGGACGCAGCGCCTGGCGCAGCGGGACCGCAGCGGCCAGGGGCGTGGCGAAAGGGTCCGCGCCGGTCTTGTCACGGGCCGCGGACCGCCTCCGCCCGTCCGGGCCACACGCCGCGCCGGCAGCCCCCGCTGCGGACCCGGCGCCGGTCGACGGATCAGGCGGGCGAGGTCGACGCGTCGGCCCCCTCCCCGGCCGCTCGTCGCGCCGCCGGCGCACCTGGCTCATCGCGGGGGCCGCTCTCGTCGGCCTGCCGCTGGTGATCCTGGCCGGATATGTCTTCGCCGCCTTCGCCACGCTGCCTCCGCTCGGCGGCGTGGCGCCGGAGGCCGCCCAGCGCGCCCTCGTGGTCGAGGCCGAGGACGGCCGCTCCTTCGCCACCCGGGGCGCGTTCCAGGGCGAGAAGCTGACCGAGAAGACGCTGCCGCCCCGGCTCGCCCAGGCGATCGTCGCGATCGAGGACCGGCGCTTCTCCAGCCATTGGGGGATCGACCTGCGCGGCCTGATCCGCGCCGCGTGGCGCAACGCGACCGGCGGCGGCGTGCGCGAGGGCGGCTCGACCCTCACCCAGCAATATGCCCGCCTCACCTCGCTCACACAGGAGAAGACGCTCAGGCGCAAGATCCAGGAGGCGTTCCTGGCGCTGCGTCTGGAGAGCACGCTGACGAAGCCCGAGATCCTCACCGGCTATCTCAACACCGCCTATTTCGGCGCCGGCGCCTACGGGGCCGATGCGGCGTCGCGGCGCTATTTCGGGCATGGGGCCGCCGGCCTGACCCTGCCGGAGGCGGCGATGCTGGCCGGCCTCGTGCGCGCGCCCTCGCAACTCGCCCCGACCCGCAATTTCGGCGGCGCCAAGGAGCGGGCCGATCTCGTGCTCCAGGCCATGGTCGAGACCGGCGCGATCAGCCAGACCGAGGCCGACAAGGCGCGGGCGGAGAAGCTGACGCTCCACACCCCGCCCGAGACGCCGCCGGGCACCAACTACTTCCTCGACGCGCTCCAGGGCGAGGTGAAGCGGCTGACCGAGGCGGCCGGCGACGTCACCGTGCGCTCGACGCTCAACCTCGAACTCCAAAGCCTCGCCGAGGGCGTGCTCGCCCGCCGCCTCGACGCGGAGGGCGGAAAGAAGAAGGTCGGCCAGGGGGCGCTGGTGGCGCTGGCCCCGGACGGGGCGATCCTCGCCATGGTCGGCGGGCGCGACTACGAGGACAGCCAGTTCAACCGGGCGACCCAGGCGAAACGCCAGGCCGGCTCACTGTTCAAGCTCTTCGTCTATCTCGCGGCCTACGGACGGGGCTACTTCCCCGACAGCGTGCTCGTCGACCGCCCGACCCAGATCGGCGAGTGGGAGCCGCAGAACTCCAACAACCGCTTCCGCGGCGCGCTGCCGCTGCGCTCGGCCTTCGCACTCTCGGTCAACACCATCGCCGCCCAGCTCGGCGAGGAGGTCGGGATCGCCGCCATCGCCGCCGAGGCGCGGCGTCTCGGCGTGCAATCGGACCTGCCGGAGGTGCCGAGCCTCGCCCTCGGCACGGCGGACGTGACGCTTCTCGAGATGACCCGCGCCTATGCCGGGGTGCTCGGCTCGGGCGTCCCGGTGGAGCCCTATCTCGTCCGAACGGTCCGTGGAAACACGCCGCAACCGCTCTTTCAGCGCCCGGCGCCGAAGCCCGGCGCGGCCATGGATGCGCAGGTCCAGTCGATGATGCTCGACTCGCTCCAGGCGGTGGTCGAATCCGGCACCGGAAAGGCGGCGCGGATCAACGGCCTCGCCGTCGGCGGCAAGACCGGCACCAGTCAAGACTACCGCGACGCGTGGTTCGTCGGGCTGACGCCGGACATGATCGTCGGCGTGTGGGTCGGCAACGACGACAACGCGCCGATGAACAAGGTGACCGGCGGCGACATCCCGGCCCGCGTCTTCCACGACTTCGTGGAGCGGGCGCAGAAGGTGCTGAAGGGCCGCAAACGCCCCGCCCCCTCCGCCGCGCGGGCGGAGCCGGTCCCGGCCAACGCCGTGGCTCCCGCGCCGACGCCCGCCGCCGGCGAGGTGCGCGGCGTGCCCGAAGTGGTCGATACCGGCACGCTGGCGATCCGCGGGCGTACCGTGCATCTGCTCGGCGTCGTCGGCGAGGGCGGCGCGCTCGCCCGCCAGCTCGCGCGCTACCTGCGCCGCCGCGAGGTCGTCTGCTCCGGCGACCCGGCCTCCGCCCGCTGCCGCCTGGACGGCGACGATCTCGCCGCCCTGATCGTCACCGCCGGCGGCGCGCGGGTGAGCGAGGATGCGCCGTCCGACCTAATCGAGGCCGAGGATCAGGCCCGGGCCGAGCGCGCGGGCCTTTGGCAGCGGGAGCGGTGAGACGGCGCGTCGGGGAGGTGCCGCGCGGCGATCGACGGCCGCGCTCACGGCTCAGGCACGGCTCGAAGCTCCGCCGTGCTGGCCAGGATCGTCTCCTTCAATGCCGTCGCGATCGGATGCTGGTGGCCTGAGCCGAGCACCACGAACTCGACCTCGCCGATCGGCGGCAGCCCGGCCGATTTCGGGATCGGTGCCAGCCCCGGCGGCATGACCCTGGCCGAGTGCGGCGCGAAGCCCAGACCTGCTTCGACGGCGGCGCGCAGCCCCATCAGGCTGCCGCTGGTGCAGGCGATTCGCCAGGAGCGCCCCGCCGCTTCGAGCGCATCGAGCGCGAGCGCCCGCGTCATCGAGGGCGGCGGATAGAGGATCAGCGGCACCGGCAGCACCGGATCGGGGACAGAACCGGGGCGCCCTGCCCAGATCAGCTCCTCCGCCCACACCAGTTCGCCGCGGGGATCGCCGCGGCGGCGCTTGCAGAAGATCACGTCCAGCTCGCCCGCATCGTAGCCCTGGTAGAGCGTCCGGCTGAGCCCGACCGTCAGCTGTATGTCCACGGAAGGGTGGCGGTCGGCGAAACGGGCGAGGACCTGGGCCAGGGCAGACAGGGTGTAGTCCTCGGAGACGCCGAGGCGGATGCGACCGCGCAGGCCGCTCGGCGAGAAGAAGGCGCGAAGCCGGTCGTGCGCCTCCAGCAGGTCGCGGGCGAAGCCGATCATGGCTTGGCCGTCCGGCGTCGCGGCGACCCGGTGCGTGTCCCGCATGAGGAGGGGGCGGTCCAGCGCCTGTTCGAGCCGCGCGATATGCCCGCTGACCGTGGATTGCCGCACGCCCAGCACCTGCGCGGCGGCGGTGAAGCTGCCGTTGTCGAGGACGGCCAGGAAGGAGCGGATCTGATCGAGGTTCAGGTTGCTCATCATGGTTCGTGATAGCCGATATCCCTATCGGCCTGGAGCCCGGCGGGCGTAGGATCGAGGCCGAACCCAACCTTCCGCCCAGCGCGAAGCCTCGCCGATGACCGCACCCGTCGCCATCACCATGATCTTCCTCGGCGGCTTCGTCGCCATCCCGGCCTTCGGCCGGTGGGCGCATCAGGTGACGGAGGCGCTCGCCTTCGTTCTGGCGACCGTCCTCGTCGTCACCATCATCCTGTTTCTCTGCAATCGTTGGCCTGAATATTACGCCAACCCGCGCAACCCGGTGGCCATCACCGATCCGCCTCTCGACGATTAGCCCATCGCGCCGCCTTCATCGTTTGCGACTTAGGGAAAATCTCGTGAAACTGCAGATTAAGAGTGGCGGCACGTCCGCCGCAACCGGCCTCGCCTTTGTCGCCGGCTTCGTCGATGCCGCCGCCTTCATCGCGCTGACGGGCCTGTTCACGGCGCACATCACGGGTAACTTCGTTCTCATCGGTGCCGAGTTGGTCGCGAGTTCGAGCGGCGTCTTGGCGAAACTCCTGGCGCTGCCGGTCTTCGTGGGTGCGGTGGCGGGGGCGCGCATCCTCGCTTTGCTCCTGGAACGGCGGGACGGCGATCCGCTGCCCTGGCTGCTTGCCGTCGAGGCAGGCCTCCTCGCGGGCTTCGCTCTGTGCGGGACGCTGTGGTCGCCGCTGGTCGCGCCCGACGGCGCCCCGGCCCTGATCGTCGGCATGCTCGCCGTCGCGGCCATGGGCGTGCAGAACGCGATCGGCCGTCTCTCGCTCGGCCATCTCGCTCCAACCACGGTGATGACCGTGAGCGTGAGCCAAGCCGTCATCGACGCGACCGATCTCGCCCTGAGAACCTCCGGAAATCCGGCTCAGACCCGCGCGCGGTTTCTGCGCGTGCTGCCGGCCATCGCCGCCTTCGCCGCGGGCGCCCTCTGCGGCGCGTTCGGGATCGCCTATCTGGCCTTCGGCAGCGTCGCGCTGCCGATCGTGATTCTCGTCGGCCTGGTCGTCCTCGCGACGGCGCCCACGGCAACCCGCAAGGACGGATTGCCGGAAGCGGCGCGCGGCCTCGTCTCCGCGCCCGAGCGATAGGGCAAGTCGCTCTGCCCCCCGCCCGCTGCGGCACGCTCTCGGATCGGCCTATCGGAACGGCGGCTCGTCGAAGCTCCTGAGCTTCCTCGAATGCAGGCCCGCCCGGTCGGCACGCAGCGCGTCGAGGGTGGCGAGCCCGATCTGGAGGTGCTCGGCCACCGCCCGCTCGTAGAAGGCATTGGCCGCACCCGGCAGCTTGATCTCGCCGTGCAGCGGCTTGTCGGAGACGCAGAGCAGGGTGCCGTAGGGAACCCGCAGGCGAAAACCCTGCGCGGCGATGGTGCCGCTCTCCATGTCCACCGCGATCGCCCGCGAGAGGTTGATCTGGCGCCGCTCCTGGCTGAAGCGGAGCTCCCAGTTGCGGTCGTCGTAGGTCACGACGGTGCCGGTGCGCAGGCGGCGCTTCAGTGCGTCGGCCCGCTCGCCGGTGACGGCGGCGGCGGCCGATTGCAGGGCGATCTGCACCTCGGCGAGCGCCGGCACCGGGATTTCCGGCGGCACGAGATCATCGAGGATGCGGTCGCGCCGCAGATATCCGTGGGCGAGCACGTAGTCGCCGATGGTCTGCGACTGGCGCAGGCCGCCGCAATGCCCGACCATCAGCCAGCAATGCGGGCGCAGAACCGCGAGGTGGTCGGTGATCGTCTTGGCGTTGGAAGGGCCGACGCCGATATTGACCAGCGTCGTGCCCTGGGGCGCGCCGTCCGGCCCGCGCCCGACGAGGTGGTAGGCCGGCATCTGAAACTTGTGCCAGGGCGAGGCGGCGATCAGCGCCGCCGGATCGGCCGAGGCCGCCTCGGCCTGCGCGACCACGATCCCGCCGGGCAGCACCAGCCGCTCGCCCTCTCCCGCCGCGAGACGCTCCAGCCCGTAGCGGACGAAGCCGTCGACGTAGCGGTGGTAGTTGGTGAGCAGGATCCAGGGCTGGATCTCGCGCCAGTCCGAACCCGTGTAGTGGACGAGCCGGCGCAGCGAATAGTCGGTGCGCACTCCGTCGAACAGGGCGAGCGGGCGCGGATCGCCCGGGTTCTCCAGCCACAGCCCGTCGGCCACCTCGTCGCCGACGACGGAGAGCAGCGGCACCGGAAACAGGCTGGCAAGGTCGCTGGCGCTGACGCCGCTGCCGCCGAGATCGGTGCCGGGCTCGACGATGTAGGGGTAGGGGATTTCCTGGCCCGAGAGACCGACCTCGATGCCGGCGCCGTAATCGCGCACCAGCGGCCGCAACTGCTCCAGCAGGTAGGGCCGGAAGTAGCCGGGCTGCGTCACCGTCGTGGCGTAGAGCCCCGGCGCCTGGAACTTGGCGGTGGCGCGGTTGAGCCGCGGCAGCGGCCCCGTGGGCTGGTAGGTCAGGCGCAGTTCGGGATAGCGGAACTGGAGCCGCTCGGTCGCGTCGGGCGGGATCCGGTGTTCGAGGTAGCGGGCCAGCGCCGTCTGGAGCGCCTGGGTCGCGCCGGCGTGCAGCGCTTCCAGCCGCTCCACGGCCGTCTCCGCGTCGGGAACAGCCTCCATCGGCCGCAACTCTTCGATGACCATATCGCCTCCCCGTTCACCCCTGGGTGTCTACACTGACCGGGACGGCGAGACGAGCAAGCGGCATGCGAGGGATCGGTTTGCCTCCCTTTCCCGCCCGCCTTCTCGGCTGCCTTCTCGCCTGCCTTGCGGCGGCGGCGCGCCGGGGCGACAAGGCCTCGTCGGCGAACAGGAGCGCGAGGGCGGATGAACGAGGATGTCGAGCGGCGCCCCGGCGAGGAGGCGATCCCGCTGCCCGCCGACTACGATGCCGGCCTCTACTTCATCGGCCGGATCCGCACGCCCTGGAAGGCTCGCGCCGAGTGCCCGAAGAACGGCACCCAGACCGATGCGGTCTGCACGCTCGACGTCGATGCGCGCTACCACGCCGCCCTGCAGAACCTGGAGGGCGCCACACACCTGATCGTGCTCTACTGGATGGACCGGGCGGCGCGCGACCTCGTGCGCCAGCAACCGCGCCATGCCGAGGGCAGCCGCGGCACCTTCTCGCTCCGTTCGCCGGCGCGGCCGAACCCGATCGCCCTCGCCGTGGTCGAGCGGCTCACGATCTCCGACGGCACCGTGAGCGTGCGCGGGCTCGACTGCCTCGATGGAACGCCGCTCCTCGACATCAAGCCCTACTATGCCTCGACCGACAGCCGGCCGGAGGCACGGGTCGACCGCGCCGGGACCGAGACGCGGACGGCGTCCTGACCGGACCCTCCGCTGGATCGAAGCGGATACCGTATCGGCGTGAAGGCGCGATGGCGCCTGGGCGACGTGCGGACCCCGCTCTGCGGAGCTATCGACCGGATCGGGTCCGGGCCGGTCAGGATCGGGGGCCGATCGCTCCACCTCTCCCGGTCGCGCTGTCTCGGATCCGGTCTTTCTCAGCCGAGCGAGTGCGCCCAGGTAAACCGGTTTGACGTGGGCCTCTTACGTCCGCCGAGCCAAGCCGCGCCCCTGCCGGAAGACCCGTTCGACGAGAGCCGTCAGCCGGCCGCGCAAGGAGCCGCCGGGAGTCACGTCGATCAGGAAATCCGCGATCGCGCGGCGCTCCGGCCAAATCTGCGCCAGCGCCGCCGACCTGTCCCGCTCGCAGGAATCGATGGTGTCGATGTCCCCGTTCGCGAACACCGTCTCGGGCATCGCATCCATTAGCAGCGAGCCGGGTCCCGATTTCGCGTAGTCCTCGTCGTAGGCCATCTTCCAGCCGAACGCCGTGCGGCCGGACCGCAGCCAGATGTTCATCGCGATCGCCCGGCCGTCCAGGCGCAGAGCCTCGATGCCGGCACACCCGTCCCGCGCCAGTCCGACGATCATCGTCTCGGCGAAGGCGCGCAGCGACGGCGCGTTGCGGATCGCCCGCCCCTGCCGGCTTGCCCGGCCCTTCCAGCCGGCGGCCTCCAGGTCGAGGAACTCCTGAAACGCCGCGCGCACCTCCTCCGGCTTGCGATAGCTGACATGGCGCAGGTCGCCGCGCTCGGCGAGTCGCTTGCGGTGCCGCCGCAACTCGGCGCGCCGCTTCGATGAGAGGGGCTGGGCTGGTGCTGTCTGCCCTGCCTTCGGCGCATCGAACCGCGCCCGCTGCCGATGCTCGAGGGCGACGATGCGCCCCCCCTGCCGTTCGACCGCAGCGACGAGCGCGAGGAACACCGCCCCATCGGTCGGGATCTGATTGGCGCAGATCAGCCTCGGCAGGGCGGGATCGCGCGCGACGGCCCCCAGCATCGCCGACAGGGCCTCGACCGCGCGGTCGCGGTCGAGCACGGGCGAGCCGAGGAATGTCAGCCCGTTGCAGGGGGCCTCCAGCGTCCGGATCGGCAGGCCCGACGAGGGACGGGTGGTCACGAGGAGCCACACGCCGATCAGGCTGGCTCCTCCGCCGCGGTGACGGGCCCAGGCGAGGAGGACGTGCAGCGGCGTCTCGGTCACCGTGAACATCGCACCGGCGACGGCGGGCTCCATGAACACGTTCGGCTCGGCGCAGCGCTGAACCAAGCGGCGCCATTCCGCGGCGAGCGCGCGGAAGCGCGGCGCGGCGGCGACCTCGACGACGATTTCCGTGGGGTCCGGTGATCGGACTGGCGGCGCGTCGTCCGGGGCCGGGGCGGAGGCGGACTCGGCCGGGTGCCCCCTCTTGAAGTCGCCGCTCGAATCCATGGACGGCCCCTTCGCTTGCATCGCCGTCTCGGCGACGTCGCCTCTGTCCCGTCCGAGAACGACGACAAAGCTACGCTCGAAGCACGCATTCTTGCGGGGTACATCCGGATGAGCAGACCGCAGGCTGCGGCGCGGCGTGCTCCGCCGGCCGTTGAAGCAAGTGCCCGCCGGCGAGGCGGCGAGCGGATCTCGAGCGTCTCGGGAGCCGCTGGACCGCTCTCCGCATCGCGCAGACGGCAACCGAGGGTCACAAAGTTCAGGCCCGCCAGCATGGCCGCCTCCATGTGGCACCAGAAGCGCGGGTTGCGCCCGATGAAGGCAATGCAGCCGTCCTATTGCCGCACCGGAATATTTTCAGGAGGTATGCATCATCCTGACCCAAAACATAGACCTCATCGAGGCATTCACTCGCGCATCGCAGAACTCGACACCGGATGCGCGGGCCAATGGCCAGGACAAGCGCGCTTCCGTGCAAAGCCTCATGTCCGACCAATCTCTGTTCAAGCAGTGAACGGACTCATCCTTGTGTTTTATGATCCCCGACCCAAAATTATCGATGGTTATGCAGAATATATTCAAAAAATTTCGCCGAATGAGAAGGATTTCGCATCAAACCCATATTGATGCGCAAGGGTGATATATTGAATTAGAGACCAATTGCCGCTTTCCGGCCCCGTCGAGAGTTGGCCCGATCGGTCGCCGGTCCGCGATCATCGCTCCGACAGCCTTTCCAGGGTAAGAGGGTCGGGCTGTCCGCCGAAGAACGTCGCGAGGGCGCGGGCGAAGTCCGGCGACTCCGGATCGGCCCGCGCGAACAACGTCATGGAGGAGCGGAATTTCATGTCGTCGGGCGTGCCGAACAGGTCGTGGGCCGAGCGGTCCTCCCAGGCGTTGGCGGCCCGCGTGCAGGCCAGAAGCCTCTGGCCGAGCAGCGGGTGGGCGAGATAAGCCCGCGCCTCGGCGAGCGATCCGATCGCGTAGCGCCGGGCCATGGCGCTGGAGCCGAGCCCGGCGATCTGAGGGAAGACGAACCACATCCAGTGGCTCCGCTTGTGCCCGTTCCGCAGTTCCGCGAGCGCGTTCTCGTAGACGCCCTCCTGAGCTTCCACGAAACGGTTCAGGTCGAACGCGTCGTTCATCGTCTGCCCCACACCTCGTGAGGCAGGACAAACCGACCGAGCGCGGCGGCGTTCCTCAGGCGGATGCCGCCATCGCCTCGAAAACGAGGGCGTGGCGCGCGGCCAGGGCGTCCACGTCGCTGCCATATCCGCCGCCGATCACGGCGCAGAGCGGAACGTTCCGTGCCCGGGCGAGACCGACGACGTAGCGGTCACGGGCGCGCAGACCGTCGTCGGTCAGGCAGAGGCGACCGAGCCGGTCGTCACGGTGCGGATCGACGCCGGCATTGTAGAAGATCAGGTCCGGGGCGAAGTTCTGGACGAGGCCGGGCAGGCGCGCCTCCAGCACCGCGAGATACGCCGCGTCCCCCAGCCCGTCGGGCAGGCCGATATCGAGGTCGCCCGGCACCTTGTCGTGCGGATAGTTGCGCTCGCAGTGAATTGAGAGCGTGAACAGATCCGGCTCTCGGGCAACGCAGTCGGCGGTGCCGTCGCCCTGATGCACGTCGAGGTCGATGACGAGCGCCCTGGTGATCGCCCCCTCCCGCCTCAGGGCGAGGGCGGCCACCGCGACGTCGTTGAAGACGCAGAAGCCCGCTCCGCCGGCCCGCCGCGCGTGGTGGCTGCCGCCGGCGGTGCTGCCGGCCAGCCCGTGGCTCAGGGCGAGGCGCGCGGCGCGCAGCGTCCCCCCGGCCGAGGCGCGGGAGCGGGCGGCGACCGCCTCCGTGACCGGCAGGCCGATCGCCCGCTCGATCGCGCGCGGCACCCGAAGGCTCAGCACGGCCTCGACGTAGCCCGGATCGTGCGCGCCCGACAGCAGGGCGGCGTCGGCGGGCTCCGGCGTGACGAACCCGTCGGGCGCGAGGCCGCGCGCGCGCAGGATCTCGGCCAGCCGGCTGTATTTGCGCATCGGAAAGCGGTGATCCGCCGGCAGCTCGGCCTCGTAGGCCGGATGGAAGACGATCGGGATCAAGGGAACGGTCCGGGACGGCATTCGAAGTGTCACACGCCTGATAAGGCGGCGCTGCTAGGGGCGTGATGGGACGCGCCGTCGCGCCCAGACACGCGTCAGACACACGATCGACGGGAGACGCCGCGCATGATCGCCCTGCCGGAGAGCGGCGCCTCCGCCGCCCTCGCGCTCTGCGCGGCCCTCGCTGCGGTCAACCTCGCCAGCCTGGCGGTGGCGGCCCTGCGCATCGGGCGCAAGGGCAAACCTTCGGCCTTCCCCGCGGGCGCCCCCGTCTCGGTGGTGCGGCCCCTGCGCGGCCTGGAGGCCTTCAGCGAAGAGACCCTGCTGGCAAGCTTCCGGCTCGACTATCCGGCCTACGAGTTGATCTTCTGCGTGGCGGATGCAGGCGATCCGATCCTGCCGCTGCTGGAGCGGATGCGGGCGGCGCATCCGCAGGTCCCGTCGCGCCTGATCCTCGGCGACGAGCGCATCGGCGGCAATCCGAAGCTCAACAACTGCGTGCGCGGCTGGGACGCCGCCCGGTACGACTGGGTGATCCTGGCCGATTCCAACGTCCTGATGCCGCGCGACTATATCCAGCAGATGCAGGCGGCATGGCGCTCCGACAGCGGCCTCGTCTGCTCGACACCGATCGGGTCGCGGCCGGCAAACTTCTTCGCCGAGGTGGAGTGCGCCTTTCTCAACACCCTCCAGGCTCGCTGGCAATATGCCGGCGAGGCGCTCGGCCTCGGCTTCGCCCAGGGCAAGAGCATGCTCTGGAACAAGCCGTTCCTCGAAACGCGGGGCGGCATCCGCGCGCTGAACGCCGAGATCGCCGAGGATGCCGCCGCGACCAAGCTCGTGCGTGCCGCGGGCAAGCGGGTCCACCTCGTCGCCGCCCCCTTCCGGCAGCCGCTCGGGCGCCGCGACCTGGCGGAGGTCTGGTCGCGGCAGGTGCGCTGGGCGCGGCTGCGACGGGTGACCTTCCCGCTCTTCTTCGCACCCGAGATCGGCATCGGCGCCCTGCTGCCGCTGGTGCTGACGGGCCTCGTGGCGGGCACCGTCGAGGCCGCGCTCTGGCTCATCGGGGCGGGCGCGCTCTGGTACGGCGCGGAAATGGCGCTGGCGTTCCGCGCCGGCTGGCACCGTTCGCCGAGGATGCTCGCTGCGTTTCTCGTGCGCGACGCCCTGCTGCCGGCGATCTGGGCCAGCGCCTGGGCGCGCACCGCCATCGTCTGGCGCGGCAACGCCATGGACATCCGCACCCGCGACGCGGCTGCGCTGGAGACCGGACCGACCGCTGCCTGACCGCCGCGTCCCGCTTCGAGGGACCCGCAACCGGGATCGCCTCACGCTGCCGTCGAGTCAGGCGGCCCGGCCTCCAAAATGCGAGCGGGTCGCACATTGAGCATTGCCCTGCGCAATCCGGCAGCGGCTGCACCATGGAAGGCTGTTGAAACGGCCTCAAGCGCTGAAAATTCGCGGTGTCGTGAGGGGGAGCATACCGCGATGGCTTGGATGCCGTTCCGAAGCGTGCTGCCGACGTCATCCGTTGCGCGCGGAAAGGATGTCGAGCAACGGATTCCGGCCCCCCATCCGGCCTCCTCGCCGCGGCTGTCGAAAGTCGTTGTGCCTGACTTCACGGACGGGGCGCGTCCCCCCCGCCCGACGCCCGAGCCCACCACTCTCGATGCTATCGGCCAGCGGGACGAAGTCGTCCGCGAGCGCATCGACGCCAGGGTCGGGCGGCTGGACGACCTGCGGAGCCTTCAGGACGATTTCCCGCTGATCCTGCAGCCGCTGGCGAGCATCAGCAACGAGCGGTCCAAGGCCAGCTTGCGGATCGCTGAACTCGAGAACACGCTGTCGCACGAGGTGACCGGCATCAGCCCGCGCTGCGCCGTCCGCGGTGCTCCGCCGGCATAGGACGCCCGGAGCGCCGCGTGTCCCAGGCGCGGTGACGCTGCGGCAACGCTCTTGCTTGGCCTTCGGTCCCACGGCCCGCGTACGGATGACTCGTCGGACGCCGCTTCCCGGGCCGGGCATGCGGAGATGCAGGATGCCAACGCCTTCGACCGCGCTCGATAAGAGCCTCAACGCCTTCCATCTCTGGGGAATCGCCGTCGGGCTCGTGATCTCGGGCGAGTATTTCGGATGGAGTTACGGCTGGGCTCAGGCCGGCACCCTCGGCTTCCTCGTCACGACGCTGTGCGTCGCCGCGATGTACGTCGCCTTCATCTTCAGCTTCACCGAACTCACCACCGCGATCCCGCAGGCCGGTGGCCCCTTCGCCTATTCCCTGCGCGCCTTCGGTCCCACCGGCGCGGCGATCGCCGGCTACGCCACGCTGATCGAGTTCGTGTTCGCGCCGCCGGCGATCTCGCTCGCCATCGGTGCCTATCTCAACGTCCAGTTTCCGGGTCTCGACCCGAAACACGCGGCGCTCGGAGCCTACCTGCTGTTCATGGGGCTCAACATCGTCGGCGTGCGCATCGCCGCCACTTTCGAGCTGTTCGTCACCGTGCTGGCGGTGGGTGAATTGCTGGTCTTCATGGGCGTCGTCGCACCGGCCTTCAGCCTCGCGAGCTTCACCGCCGGCGGCTGGGCGGGACAGGACGCGTTCGGCCTAGCGGCCATCGGCGGAATCTTCGCGGCGATCCCCTTCGCGATCTGGTTCTTTCTCGCCATCGAGGGGGTCGCCATGGCCGCCGAAGAGGCGAAGGACCCTCAACGCACCATTCCCATCGCCTACATCACCGGCGTGCTGACGCTCACCGTGCTCGCTTTCGGGGTGATGCTGTTCGCGGGTGCGGCCGGAGACTGGAAGAGCCTGTCCGACCTCAACGATCCCCTGCCCCAGGCGATGAAGCGGGTGGTGGGCGAGTCGAGCGGCTGGCTGCACATGCTGGTCTGGCTCGGCCTGTTCGGCCTCGTCGCCTCCTTCCACGGCATCATCATGGGCTATGCCCGCCAGATCTTCGCGCTCGCCCGCGCCGGCTTCCTGCCGGCGGTGTTCGCGCGGGTGCATCCGCGCTTCCAGACTCCCCATGTCGCGACGTTGGCGGGCGGGATCGTCGGCATCGCCGCGATCTACAGCGACAACCTGATCAGCGTCGCCGGCCAGTCGCTCACCGCCAGCATCGTGACGATGGCGGTGTTCGGCGCCCTCACCATGTACGTGATGAGCATGGCGGCCCTGTTCTGGCTCCGGTGGAGCGAACCCGATCTCGCCCGTCCCTATCGGGCGCCGCTCTATCCCTACGCGCCGGCCTTCGCGCTGGCCATGGCCCTGATCTGCCTCGTAGCGCTCGTGGTCTACAATCCGCTGATCTTCTCGATCTTCGCCGCAGTGATGGGCGCGGCCGTCCTCTTGGTGCGGCTCGTGGCAAAACCGGCGGTGCCGGCCCCGGCCCCCGCCGCCTGATCCGTTGCCGCAGCCGCGCGAAGTCGGTCTCGAACGGTCCCGGCCGTTCGAAGAAAAACGGGTTTCAAAGGCGCCGCGACGTATGCCGCCGCGCCCGGCATGATTTGCATAGGAGACACAAAATCAGCTTAGCCTGGAGATCGTCCGGCCTGTGTCGATTTCAGGTGGCCGGAGTTCTGAAAAATCGCTCAGGTCATCAATGCATTTTCGTGCATGGGCACTCGCCGGACTGCTGGGTTCGAGCGTCATCGCAACTCCGGGGCGCGCGGACGAAGCGACCTTCTATCGCGGCACGCATATCTGTAACGGCGAACGGCTGCTCGATGACTGGGAATTCCAGCCGAGTGGGTCGCGCTTCAGGGTCTTCTATCGAAAGGTCGAGGGAACATCCTTCCAGACACTGGAGCTGACCGCTTCGCCGGCGGGTGAGGAGGTCGTTCTGTCGGACCAGCGCGGCCGTCCTTGGGTCGCGGCGCGGATCGCATCGGGCGGCGACCGGATCCAGGGCCGATGGCTGACCTACCAGGGCCGCCCCCAGAGCGAGTGCGAGCCGTTCACGCTCGAACGCACGAGGAGCGCCAAGGCGCGTATGGATGCGCTGTTCACGCTCCTCGGCACCGCCGATCCGACCGTCGAAACGGCGCGGAAGGTCGCGACCGAGCAGCAGCGCCTGCCGCCGATCGCGCTGCTGCCCGAACTCGACCAGCAGATCGATCGCCAACACTACGCCGAGGCCGCCCCGGCCTTCTGGAAGCGCTACTACGAAGCGGAGCGGAAGCGGCTCTCGGAGAGCCCGATCGAGACGCAGGCCGACCGGGAACGGCTCGTGGCGGCGATGCGGGCGGCGACCACGGCCGAGGTGACGCCCCAGGATTCGTTGGACCGGGACGGCACCGCCCGCGAGGCCGCCCTCGCCTTCCTCCGCACCGTCGCCGACCGCCTCGCCGCCGGCGGCCGGCCCCTGGAGGCCCTGCCTGCCGACGGCCTGTGCGAACGGCTGGCGGGCTTCGGGTATATCGACACCGACCGGCTCGAACTCGCGGTCGGCCTGCCCGCCGAGTACTGGGACCGGGCCTTCACCGAGGATCTGATCCGCAAGGCGCAGGTCTGCCGGGAGGGGCGCGCCGTCGTCCAGCTCCTGACCCAGACCTATCCGGAAATCGAGAAGCGCCGGAAGGTGGCGGCCTGGCTTCGGGAGCAGCGCAACCGCCTGCTCGCTCTGCCGCTGTCGCTGTCGAGCTTCCGCGAAACGAGCGGACTGAGCCTGAGCCACGAGGAGTTGAGGCGGAACGACGTCACCCGGGCGGCTTACGAGCGCTTCATCGGCGCATCGCTCGAGCCGCGCCGCAAAGCGTTGGAGGAGGCGGCCGCCCGCGAGATCCAGGCCTCGTTTGCCGCGGACAATCCCGCGAGCCTTCCCCTGGGCCAAGCACGCTCCCGCTGCGAACAGTGGGTCGGTCGGCAATGGGGCAACGACGCGTTGGCAAGGCTCTACAGAACCTGCACGAACGCGGCCGACACCTATGTCGAGGGCGCGATCCGCCGGTCCTTCCAGGCGCAGGTCGAGCGGATCGAGGCCGCCCCGAAGACCTTCGAGGGCCTGCGCACCCACAATTGGTTCCAGATGGAGACGGGCGATCTCGGCGGGGCCTATCCCTCGGCTGCGGTCTCGGCGGAGTTCAACGGCAAGGTCGCGAGCGCCCGGGCGGAGGCCGCCCGCACGGCCAAAGGCGAGGTCGAACAGGCCTTCGCCTCGGCCGATCCCCTGGCGGAGGCACCGGAACCGCCGATCCTGCAATGCGGGCGCGACCTGATGACATCGGACGACACGTTGCGCCCCCTCGTGCAGGCCTGCCGGGAGGGCAGCCAAACCCTCGCCACCCGCCGCGAAGAGGCGCGCTGCAAGCAGGCGCTCAAAGCATCGGGCGCCGGCGACGGTCTTGCAGCGGGCACGATCCGCACGTCGGCGGCCGCGCAGACCGGTCTCCCGGTGCGCAAGCTCGTCTGCGGCGGCGCGCGCCAGAGGGTGTCGGTGACCTTCCCGACCTCCGGGATGCTGTGGTGGTCCAAGCAATACATGCAGATTCACCTGCCGGAGGAGGCCCGGCAAACCCCGTCCGGCACCATCCGCTGGCTGATAGAGCCCGTGGGCGGCAGCAAATCCGATTGGGCCCTCACCAGGATCGAGTCCAAGACGATCGACTTGCCGGTTCCGCAGGAGATCCTGCTGGCCTGCCTCGCCCAGCAGGGCTTCTGCCGATGACGCCGGAGCGGGGCCGGTCCTGATGTCTGACGGGCGGACGGATCGAATGCGAGGCGCGAGGGCCGGGGTGATGCGAGTGGTCTCGCACGAAGATCGAGGCTCCGAGCGTGGCAAGATCAGGCTCTCGCGGCTCGGCCGCCCTCTGCACGTCGTCGCAGCCGGCCTCGCCCTCGGCGGCCTGCTCGCCAGGTCCTGGTCCTGTCGATCGAGGCGGGCGCGTCGATCCCGCGACGACACTGATCCAGGGCGACAGGGCGCGCGTGGAGGTTTCCCGACAGGCGCTGCGCTTCGACCTCATCGGCGCCGCCGAAGCGATCCGGGCACAGCGCGCCTGCCTTGCCGACACGCGCTGACGGACGGTCTTCTTCACGGCCCCTCCCTTGCGCTAGAGGGACCCATGAACATCGCCATCCTCGAAACCGGCCATCCGCCCGATCGGCTCGGCGGACGCTTTCCCTCCTACGGCGCGATGGTGGAAGCGCTGATCGGCGACGGCCATCGCTTCGCACGCTTCGACGTGACGGCGGATCACTGGCCAGAGGCGCCGGAATCCTTCGACGCGTTCGTCATTACCGGCTCGCCGGCCTCGGTCTACGATCCGATTCCCTGGGTGGAGAGGCTTCTCGCTCTCCTGCGCAGCCTCGATCCGTCGACGAAGCTCGTCGGCCTCTGCTTCGGGCATCAGGCCCTGGCCCAGGCCCTCGGCGGGCGGGTCGAGCGATCCGAGCGTGGCTGGGGCCTCGGACTGCACCGCTACGACGTGGCGGAGCGCGCGCCCTTCATGGACGATGCGGCGGGCATCGCGATTCCCGTGAGTCATCAGGATCAGGTTGTCGCCCTGCCCCCCGGCGCACGCGTCCTCGCGGGCAGCGCCTTCACGCCCTACGGCGTGCTGGCCTGGAGCGACCGTCCCGTCCTGTCCTTCCAGTGCCACCCGGAATTCGCGCCCGACTACGCCCGCGCCCTCACCGACGGTCACCGGGCCGGAGAAACCGATCCGGCCCTGGTGCGGACGGCCCTCGCCTCGCTGGAGGCGCCGCACGACAGCGCCCGGGTGGGCGGCTGGATCCGGCGCTTTCTGCGGGAATAGCTCAGGCCCGGTAGGCGCCCTGCCGCTCCAGCATCCAGCCGGGATATTCCGGCGGCAGGCGCGTGGCGGCGTCGAGCCGCGCGAGGTCGTCGGCGTCGAGGCGGACGCGCGTCGCGTCGATATTCTCCTGGAGCTGCCCGACGCGCTTGGCCCCGACGATGACGCTGGTGACCACCTCGCGGTGCAGCAGCCACGCGAGCGCCACTTGCGCCGCGCTGCAGCCCTTGGCCTCGGCGATGGCGCGCATCGCCTCCAGCGTGCCGGCGCCGCGGGTGCGGTCGACCGGCGGGAAGTCGAAGGTGGTGCGCCGCCCATCCGCGGCCGTGCCCTCGGCGTCGTACTTGCCCGAGAGATAGCCGCCGGCCAGCGGGCTCCAGACCATCAGCCCGATGTCCTCCGAGGTCAGCATCGGCGCGATCTCGCGTTCGAGGTCGCGCCCGACCAGGGTGTAGTAGGCCTGGAGCGAGACGATGGGCGCGAGCCGGCGCGCCTCGGCGATGCCTACCGCCTTCATCACCTGCCACGCCGCCCAGTTCGACAGGCCGAGATAGCGGACGTGGCCGTGGCGCACGAGGGTGTCGAGCGCCTCCAGCGTCTCGGTGATCGGGGTCGCCGGGTCGAAGCCGTGGATCTGGTAGAGGTCGATATGGTCGAGGCCGAGTCGGGCGAGGCTCGCCTTGCACTGGCTCAGGATGTGCCCGCGCGAGGCGCCGCGGGCGTTCGGCCCCTCGCCCATCGGACCCAGCACCTTGGTGGCGATCACCACGTCGTCGCGCGGTATGCCGAGATTTTTGAGCGACTGGCCGAGGATGCGCTCGCTCATCCCGCCCGCATAGACGTTGGCGGTGTCGATGAAGTTGATGCCGGCGTCGAGCGCGGTCTTCACCAGGGCGTCGGCCTCGTCCTGGCCGAGCCGGCCGATCTGGCCCCAGAAGCCTTCGCTGCCGCCGAAGGTCATGGTGCCGAGGCAGAGTTCGGACACGAACAGGCCGCTGCGGCCGAGGGAGCGCATGCGCATGGAGGAATCTCCGTCGGGTTGGAACGGCCCTCTGTTACGGCCGTCGCGGCCCCCGCGCGGCGGCCGATCCTCTCAAGCTCTTGCCCGATCCTCTCAAAACCGCCGTGTGGCGACCACGCACGGATGCGCGGGCGGCACGGGCGCGCTAGGGTCGCCGGCATGACGACGGACCTGTCCGGCCTCGCGGCGCTGATCGAACGGCAATGGCATCGCTACGGCCGGGAGACGCCGGCCGACGGGCTGCTCCTGAACCGCGCCGAGACGCCGAGCGGCCCGATCCGCACGGTCTATCGCCCCCCCTTCTGCGTCGTGGTGCAGGGCGCCAAGACGACGCTTCTCGGCGTTTCCGCCTACCGCTACGCCGCGGGCCAGGCGCTGCTCGCCTCCCTCGATCTCGCGGTCACGTCCCGGATCACCGAGGCGAGCCCGGCGCGGCCCTATCTCGCGCTCAGCCTCGCGATCGACCTGGATGCCCTGACAGACCTGCTCAGTGCGCAGGCGGACACCCTCGCGGCGGGGATGGATTCCGCTCCCGCCTTCGCGGCCCTGCGCACCGTCGCCCTCGATCCGGACCTGTGCGATCCTCTCGCGCGCCTCCTCGCCCTGCTCGATCACCCCCGCGACCTGCCGGTGCTGGCTCCGCTGATTAATCGGGAGATCGTCTGGCGCCTGCTCGGCGGGCCGCTCGGCCCGGCGCTGCGGCAGGCCGGCCTGCCCGAGAGCCACGCCGCGCGGATCGGGCGGACGACGGCCTGGATCCGCGCGCATTACGCGGAACCGCTGCGCGTGGCCGATCTCGCTGCGCTCGCGCGCATGAGCGCCGCGAGCTTCCATCGCCATTTCAAGGCGGTGACGACGATGACGCCGGTGCAGTTCCAGAAGCAGGTCCGGCTCCACGAGGCGCGGCGCCTGCTGCTCGCGGCCGGGGATGTGGCCGGCGTGGGCTACGCCATCGGCTACGAGAGTCCGTCGCAGTTCAGCCGCGACTACCGCCGCCTGTTCGGCGCCCCGCCGGGGCGCGACGCCGCCGCGATCCGCGCCCGCCTCGCTCCCGAGCCGGCGCTGCCGTGACCGGCTCCGATCGGGGCGGCTGGTGCGGGTAGAGGGAATCGAACCCCCACGCCTTTCGGCTGGCGATTTTGAGTCGCCCGCGTCTACCAATTCCGCCATACCCGCGACGCACGCGCCTCTTGGCACAAGCCGGGGCAACGGGCCAGAGCCAATTTTCCGCCGGGCACGTGAGGCTGGTGGCACCGCGCCGCATCGGATGCCCGGACCCGCCCCGCGTCCTCGTCTCAAGAGACGCGATCGGCCTCAAGGGCCCGGTAGGGGGACAGATCCGGCTCAAGGGGCGGCCGGGCGAAAGCCCGCGCGGCGAGGCTGCGCAGGCGCGGAGTGCTCACCACGCGCAGGGCCTCGTGCAGAAGGCGGATGCCGAGGCGGCTATGCGGGTTCATCAGCCGCGGCGCGATCTTCGGCACGCCCTGGGCCTTGTCCACCATCGGGCGCATCGCCCGCTCGTAGCCGGCGAACGCGCCCGCGACATCGCCGCCGCGGGACAACTCGCCGGCCAGGACGTAGGCGCCGGTCAGCGCCAGGGTCGTGCCGATGCCGGCGAGCGGGGTGACGCACCAGGCGGCATCGCCCGTCAGAACGACGCGCCCCTTCGACCAGGTCTTCATCCGCACCTGACGCAGCACGTCGAAATAGAAGTCGTCGGTTTGGTCGAGCGCGGCGAGCACGCGCGGCGCCTCCCATCCCACATCCGCGAACCGCGCGCGCAGGAAGGCCCGCTGCCGGTCGGGCGCCCAGTCCTGCTCGCCGCCCGGCGGTTGCTGGATCATCAGCATCGCCCGCGTCGTGCCGTGCCGATCGGGGCGCAGCGACACGCCCCGGCCCTCCGTCGCGTTGAACCAGCGCCACATCCGGTCGTCGTCCGCGGTACGGGGTATCGTCAGATAGGCGATCGTCAGGTCCATCCAGCGCGGCGCGTTCTCGCCGGGGAAGACGCGCTCGCGGGTCGACGAGCCGACGCCCTCGGCGACGATCACGGCGTCGTAGCGTTCGCTCCCTCCGCCGGTGAAGCCGACGGTGACGCCCTCCGCGTCCTGCTCGATCCGCTCCACGCGGTCGCCGAAACGGAAGGCGGCACCGGCGCGGGCGGCATCGTAGAGCAGGCGGGCCAGATCGCCGCGCAGGATCTCCATCTCGGCCGTCGGACCGTCCCCCTCGATGTCGGCGGTGGCGAAGCGGGCGACGACCCGGCCCCGCCCGTCGACCCACGCCGTCCCTTCCTCGCCGGTGCCGCAGGCCAGGGCCGCCTGCTCCAGGCCCATCCGCCGCATTACCTCGCGCCCGACGCCGCGCACGTCGATATTCTGGCCGCCGTCGCGGAAACCGGGTGCTCGCTCGACGACGGTGACGTCGAAGCCCGTGCGCCCGAGCCAGAACGCGGCGGTGTTGCCGGCCACGCTGGCTCCCGTGATCAAGATGCGGCGCGTCATCGGCAGGATCCGTTTCCATTGAGCCGACGCGCTCTCCGCCGCGGCGAGGGGGATATGGAGAGTCGCGCGGGAAGGCCCAGCGAGAGGCCCACCGGGCGATCGCTCACGACATCGCGACGGCCCGACCGCGCTGTCGGGCGCCGCTGCACCGGCCGTCGCCATCCGGCCTCGCCTCGGGGCCGCATCTGTGCTGAAAGGGCTCCGCTTTCCGGACCCCGACGAGGCCCCATGATCCGCCGGCTCTACGAGTGGATACTCGCGCTCGCCGCCAAGCCCTCCGCGCCCTGGGCGCTCGGGGCGGTGGCCTTCGCCGAGAGTTCGTTCTTCCCCGTGCCGCCGGACGCGATGCTGGTGCCGATGGCGGTGAGCCGGCCGGATCGGGTCTGGCTCTACGCCACCATCGCCACCGTCGCCTCGGTGCTCGGCGGGCTGCTCGGCTACGCCATCGGCGCGCTGCTGTTCGATTCGGTCGGGCTCTGGCTGTTCAACCTCTACGGGCTCGCCGACAAGGCCGAGACCTTCCAGGCCTCCTACGCCACCTACGGACACTGGGTGATCCTGCTCAAGGGGCTCACCCCGATCCCCTACAAGCTCGTCACCATCACCTCGGGCTTCGCCCATTACTCGCTGTTCTGGTTCGTTCTGCTCTCGGTCGTCACCCGCGGGGCGCGCTTCTTCCTGCTGGCCTGGCTGCTCGGGCGCTACGGCATCGGCATCCGCGCGGTGCTCGACCGCCACCTCAACGTGGTGGCGGGGCTGTTCGCGGTGGTGGTGATTCTCGGCTTCGTCGCCTTCAAGGTGATGCTGTGACCCGCCTCCTCACCCTGCGGAGCGCCGCCCTTGCCGTGGCGCTCGGCGCCGCGCTCACCGTCGGCGGCGCCCTCGTGTTCGAGCACGGTCTCGGCTACGTGCCGTGCAAGCTCTGCCTGACCGAGCGGGTACCCTACTACGCCGCCGCGCCCCTTGCGCTGGTTGCCGCCTTGCTCCCGCCGCGGCCTGCGCGCTTCCTCCTCGGACTCGTGGCCGTGATCCTGATCTACGGGGCCGGTCTCGGCGTCTACCATGCGGGCGCCGAATGGGGGTTCTGGCCGGGGCCCAACGATTGCGGCGGCGGTTCCGGGGCCGGGCCGGCGGACGTGGCCGACTTCCTGAAGAACCTCGAGACCGTGCGGCCGGTCGACTGCACCGCCGCGGCGTGGCGCTTCCTCGGCCTCTCGCTCGCCGGCTGGAACGCCGTGATCGCGGCCGGCCTCGGCCTCTTCGCCGCGGCGGCCGCGGGCCTGGCTCAGCCGTCGAGAGGCCCGCACCAGCCCGGTAGGTAGCCAGCTTCCGGCGCCTTCGCGAGGCGCAGCGCGCTCTCGATGGCCTTGGTGAAATCGCGTTCGATCGCCTTCCGCTTCAGGTTGCGCCGGAGGTAGTCGGCCCACAGGAACTCGCTGAAGGGCGTCGTGTCCTTGGCGAAGCCGCCGGCCCGGCGCAGCTCGCCCGCGAGGCTGCGGAACGGGTCGTCGGGCAGGTCCGCGATCGCCTTCGGGATCTCGTCGAAGCCGACCCGCTTGCCGTCCGCATCGTAGGGATGGACCCAGGCCTTATGGTCGGCCACCGTCCAGAAGGCGTCCTTGTCGAGCTTGTGCAGGTCGGCGACGACGGTCACCAGCACGTTCTCCTCCCCCTCCTCCTGCAGCGCGCGGGCGAGGTGGTGGTGATCGATCACGTAGTGCTTCTTCTTCGGGCCCAGCAGCACCGGGATCATGTGCGAGCCGAGGAAGGCCGCCTTCTTCTCCGAATCGTGATCACGCCAGCGTCGGCGCTTCTCCTCCACCTCGCGATAGCCGACCGTGATCTGCGTCGGGCGCAGTTCAGCGATCGGTATGGAGATGAGCAAGGGTTCGCGCGGCGCCATCGGTGTCTCCCATCCTGTTCAGGCCCTGTCCGTGAAGCGCCGTGCCGTCGGCTCAGTCCGCTATCCCGGTCCGGACACGGCGGAGACAGGCTGCCGGAAAGATGCCGACCGTCGGTGCCGAGGTCACCGGACCTGCGGGAGCGAAGCATCGCTCGACCGACCTCGATCCATCGGCCCCGCTTCACAGTTCGACGAAAACTAGGGTCGCATTTTCAGTGTCAAGCTCGAGGAACGGGCTGAAAAATGACAGATATCGGTATTTTGATCCCGTTGTCCCGAAGAGAAATTTGCCGGAAGACCAGTCACGCGCGCGGCAACGCCGGTGACAGGAAGGCCGCGCTCCTGCGATTGGACAACAGGCATGGCATCCGTCTCGACCGGGATTGAACCATCGGCGGCTGGGCGCCCGCATGCGCCGCGCCCCCTGATCGGGCTCGACCTGCTGCGCTTCGGCGCGGCGTGCCTCGTCATGCTGTATCACCTCGCCTGCACGGCCTGGATGGTCCCGTCGAGCGAGGCGGCCGAACTCCTCGGATCGCCGATTCCGTTTCCGACCCTGCTGCCCGTCAGCTCGGAGGGCTGGGTCGGGGTGCAGATGTTCTTCGTGATCTCGGGCTACGTCATCGCCTATTCCGCCTCCCAGGCCAGCGCGGCGCGCTTCCTCACCGGGCGCATCCTGCGCCTGATGCCGGGCATCTGGTTCTGCGCCACCGTCTCCTTCGGCCTCGCGCTGCTGTTCTTCCCGGAGACCGTGTGGGTTCTGTTCGAGCGCTATATCCGCACGCTGATCCTGTTCCCGGTCCCGCGCTGGATCGACGGCGTCTACTGGACGCTCGGGATCGAGATCGTGTTCTACGGGCTGGTCTATGCCCTGCTCTGCATGAATCGGTTCGAACGACTGGAGCCGGTGATCCTGGCGGTCGGCATCATCAGCGCGCTCGCGTGGTGTCTGGCGACGGCCCCTCTCTGGCCGGATTTCGACCGGATCATCAGCACACGGATCGCCAAGCTCCTCCTTCTCACCCATGGCTGCCACTTCGCCCTCGGCGTCGTGCTGTGGAGCGCGGTGCGGCGGGGTCTGACGGGATACCGCCTGGCCGGTCTCGCCGTGTGCCTGACGGGGGCCTTCCTGCAGATCCGCTACGATGCCGGCTTCGTGGGCAGCTCGCTCGGCCTCGACCGGAGCCCCACGGTGCCATGGCTCCTTTACGCCGTCTTCCTACTCCTGTTCTGCCTGTCGATCCGCGTGAACGCCGCGCTGACAGACGCCCTTCCCGGCCTCGGGCGGCGCTTTCGCGATCTCGGCCTCGCGACCTATCCGCTCTATTTGCTGCACACCTTCGTCGGCGCGCTGTCGATGCGCTTCCTGGCCGCCTACGGCCTGCCGCCGGCCGCGAGTCTCGCGGGCGGCATCCTGACGGCCGTGGCCGCATCCCTGCTGGTGTCGCGGCAGATCGAACCGCCCCTGCGCGCAGGCCTCGGCGGCATCATCGGCGCAATCGGCGCGCGGCTGCGCAGCCGCGGTCTGATGCCCGGGGCGCTCACCCGCTGAGACAGGCCGGTCCGGTCCGGCAGACCCGCGCGAAAGACTGCCTCAGCGGGCGTCGAACCCGCCCATGGCGCACACCTCGGCCCATTCCGCCGCCGTCACCGGCTGG
Organism: Methylorubrum populi; assembly: GCF_002355515.1. Taxonomy (NCBI): domain Bacteria; kingdom Pseudomonadati; phylum Pseudomonadota; class Alphaproteobacteria; order Hyphomicrobiales; family Methylobacteriaceae; genus Methylorubrum; species Methylorubrum populi. Next base: position 793,935 of record NZ_AP014809.1, read on the forward strand.
ACCGAGAGGCGCGAATTGGTGACGAGAGCCATCTCCTTGAGCGCGGCCTCCGCCTTGATGGCGTCGAGGGTCACAGGGCGCGGCATCGGCGCCACAGCCCGCACATCGACCATGCCGAAGCGTCCGCTCTCGTCGGTATGGTCGGGATAATAGGGCTTGATCACCTCGACGATGCCGACGACGGCCTTGCCCTCATTGGAATGGTAGAAGAAGCCGCGCTCGCCGACCTGCATCGCCTGCATCTGCTTCTTGGCGAGGTGGTTGCGCACACCGTTCCAGAAGGTCCCCTCCTCCCCCGCTTCGACCTGCTGGTCCCATGACCAGGTCGAGGGTTCGGACTTGAACAGCCAGTAGGCCATGGCGCGGGACGGCTCCGTCGGAAGGGCGCCCTCGCTTATCGAAAATCCGGCCGCGCTTGAAGGGCGTGCATCGCTTCGCCCTCATCCGGTCGGCGGACGGCCGGGCAGGGCGGCCGCTCACGCCGTCTCCGCCTTGAGAGGCCGCGACAGCAGGCGGACCATCGCCTCATCGACCGTCAGCGCGCCGGCCACCACGGCCGCCACCGCCTCGGCCACGGGCATCTCGATCTCCCGCGTCCGAGCGAGGTCGATCAAGGCCTGCGCGGTGAAGGCGCCTTCCACGAGCTTGCCGCCCGCGGCCTCCTCGGGCGAGGCGCCCTTCCCCAGGCGCTCGCCGAAGGCGAAATTGCGCGATTGCGGCGAGGACGCCGTGAGAACGAGGTCGCCCAGGCCCGACAGACCCATCAACGTCTCCGCCCGGCCGCCATAGGCACGGGCAAAGCGCATCAGCTCGGCGAAGGCACGGGCGATCAGCGCGGCGCGGGCACTCTCGCCGAGCCCGCGGCCCGCGACGATGCCGGCCGCGATCGCGAGCACGTTCTTGCCCGCTCCTCCCACCTCGACCCCGCGCACGTCGTCGGTGTGGTAGAGCCGGAACGCCGGTCCCGAGAGCAGGCCGGCGAGCCGCGCCGCCGCCGCACCGTCCGCCGCCGCAAGCGTTACGGCCGTGGGCAGGCCGCGGGCGACATCGGAGGCGAAGCTCGGTCCCGACAGCACCGCGATCGGCCTATCCGCCGGCAGCACCTCCGCCGCCACCGCGCTCATGAAGGCGTCGCTGCCGCGCTCGATCCCCTTGGCGCAGAGCACCACCGCGGCACCGGGCGAAAGCGAGGGCGCGAGCGCCGCGAGTACACCGCGCAGGGTCTGTGCCGGCACGACGAGCAGAACCGTGCCCGCTGGCTTCAGGTCGGCGGCCTCGGCGGTCGCCCGCACGCCCGGATGCAGGGGGACACCGGGCAGATAGCGCTCGTTGGCGCGCATCTGCTCCATCCGCGCAGCGGCCTCGGAATCGCGCATCCAGAGCGTGACCGGGCGTCCCGCCGCGGCGGCGGCGTTGGCCAGCGCCGTTCCCCAGGAACCGCCACCGACGACGGCGACGACCTCGTCCCGCCGCTGCGTGCCTGACTTCATGTCCGCCTCCATCGGGAACCCGGTTCATCCCGGCCGGTGACAGCCAAGGTGTCGGCCCGGCGCCACATCGTCAGACCCGCGATAACGACCTGTCGGCGGAAGAGCGAGCACCGATCCACGATCCTGCGCGATCCGTGCCCGCACCGGCGATGCGCGGTCATCGCAGGCATGGAAGCCGATACACATCGGTTTCCAGCCGTGACCGCATCGATGTGCGAAAGCATTTTCCGTTACGGACCTGCGTCGAAAGGTCTTCGCGGCACAACCCCGGCCAGAGCTGGCAATTGGTTCCCTACGATTGCACCGGTTCGATCTTCGCTGCCGAGCCGCATACGATCAGAGGCTTGCTCTCAACCCAGTCTTGATTTTCAAATCACCAAACTCATCATAACAATTGCTATAAAATATTTATATTTTCATTCCAATGAATTTCTTGATCTTTGACTGGTGTCATTGCGTCGCATACTGGTCGAAAGTTGCGAAATTAACGGTCAATTAACAACATTCTGCAAGAACATTTTTGCCGAAACACATGATGCCTGGGACATTCAGCCGTGGCGATCTTCCATTCCGAACAAGATTCGGTCCTTGCCGCCGTCGACCGTGCTCAAGGCCGTATCGAATTCGCGATGGACGGAACCATCACGAACGCCAACGCCAACTTCCTCAACCTTGTCGGCTACACACTCGATGAGGTGCGCGGCCGCCCGCACGCGATCTTCATGCCGCCGGAACAGCGCGAGAGCCCGGAATACAAGGCCTTCTGGGAAGCGCTTCGCCGCGGCGAGTTCCAGGCCCGCGAGTTCCGCCGGATCGCCAAGGGAGGCCGGTCGGTCTGGATTCAGGCCTCCTACAACCCGATCCTCGATCGACGTGGGCGGCCCTACAAGGTGGTGAAGTTCGCCAGCGACATCACCGCCCAGACCCAGCGCAACGCGGGCTATGAGGGGCAGATCGCCGCGATCAACCGTTCCCAGGCGGTGATCCATTTCGGCCTCGACGGCACGATCACGGATGCCAACGAGAATTTCCTGAACGCGATGGGCTACAGGCTCGACGAGATCCGCGGGCGGCATCACAGCATGTTCGTCGATCCCGCCGAGGCCCGGACTCAAGCCTACGGCAACTTCTGGAAGGATCTGGGCAGCGGCACCTATCAGGCCGGCGAGTTCCGGCGGATCGCCAAGGGCGGGCGCGAGATCTGGATCTACGGCTCGTACAACCCGGTCTACGACCAGGAGGGGCGGCCCTGTGCCGTGGTGAAGTTCGCCAGCGACGTGACGCAGGCGGTCGCCGACCGGCTGCGACGCGCCGAAGGCCAGCGCATGATCGAAACCGATCTCGGTGCCATCACGGAAGCGATGTCGGACGTCAACCGGCAAGCCAGAGACACGGCGGCAGCCGTCGCGGTCACCTCCAGCAACGTCCAGGCGGTCGCCGCCGGCGCCGAGGAATTCGCGGCCTCGATCTCGGAATTGAGCCGCCACGCCTCGCAGGCCAAGACCGCCGCCGACGCGGCCGTGACCCGCGCCGAGGAGGCGGGCGGCATCGTCAGCGGCCTGACCGCCACCGCCGAGCGCATCGGCGAGGTGGTCTCCGTGATCCGCTCGATCGCCGACCAGACCAACCTGCTCGCCCTCAATGCCACGATCGAGGCGGCCCGCGCCGGAGCGGCCGGCCGCGGCTTCGCGGTGGTCGCCACCGAGGTGAAGGCGCTGGCGAGCCAGTCCTCGCGCGCCACCGAGGATATCGGCCAGCAGATCGCCGCCGTGCAGGATTCCTCCGCCCGGGCCGTCGAGGCGATCCGCGCGATCGTCTCGACCATCACCGATCTGAGCGAGATCTCGATGAGCGTCTCCTCCGCCGTCACCGAGCAGGCGGCGGTCACGCAGGAGATCGCGACCAACATGCAGACCGCCGCGCGAAGCGTGGAATCCGTCCGCGGCAATGCCGACGGCATCGCCTATGCCGCGAGCGAGGTCGATCAATCCGTGCAGAAGGTGACCGCCTCCGCCCGCGCGCTCGCCTGATCTCAGGCGGCCGGTGCGGCCTCCGCGAAGGGCCAGCGGGCGCGGGCCGGCACGGTGAGGTCGTCGACGAGGCCGAGCCGCAGGCGCTCCAGCCCGGCCCAGGCGATCATCGCCCCGTTATCGCCGCACAGCGGCAGCGGCGGGGCGACGAAGCTCAGCCCGACCTCTCCCGCCTGCGCGGCGAGAGCCCGGCGGATGGCCCCGTTGGCGGCCACGCCGCCGGCGGCGACGAGCGCGGTCGGATGCCCGGCGACACCTGCGAAGGCGCGCAGGGCGACGCGGACGCGGTCCACCACCACATCCACCACCGCCGCCTGGAAGCTCGCGCAGAGATCCGCCACGTCCTGCGAGGCGAGCGGCTCGAGCCGTTCGGCCTCGATGCGCAGGGCCGTCTTGAGCCCGGAGAGCGAGAAATCCGCCTGCCGTCGACCCAGCATCGGCCGCGGCAACGCGAAGCGCTCCGGGTCCCCGCTCTGGGCCTGCCGCTCCACCTCCGGGCCGCCGGGATAGCCGAGCCCCAATAGCTTGGCGACCTTGTCGAACGCCTCGCCGACGGCATCGTCGATGGTGGTGCCGAGCCGGACGTAGTCGCCCACCCCCTTCACCGCGACGAGCTGGGTGTGGCCGCCGGAGGCGAGAAGCAGCAGGTAGGGGAAGGCGAGCCCATCGGTGAGCCGCGGCGTCAGCGCGTGCGCCTCCAAGTGGTTGACCGCCAGGAGCGGCTTGCGGGCGACGAGGGCGAGGGTCTTGGCGGTGACGAGGCCGATCAGGACGCCGCCGATCAGGCCGGGCCCGGCGGCAACCGCGATGCCGTCGATCTCGTTCAGCGTCGTTCCCGCCCGCTGGAGTGCCCGGGCGATCAGCCGGTCGAGCACCTCGACATGGGCGCGGGCGGCGATCTCGGGCACGACACCGCCATAGGCCGCGTGCTCGGCGATCTGGCTCAAGACCTCGTTGGCGAGGATCTGCCCGCGCTCGTCCTCCCCGAGCGTCACGACCGCGGCGGCGGTCTCGTCGCAGGTGGTCTCGATGCCGAGGATCTTCATGAGTGTCACGCTGACGTCCACGCACCGTTGCGCGCCGGGGGCCGGCCCGCCTACTCCATGTCTCGCGAAAGCTGGCTCGGACCGCTCGCGCGGACACGTCTACGACGAAACCGGCGGCGGATACAGGTGATGCATGCGGCCGACGGATTCTGTGGACGGCGTGAGGGGATGACGTGAGGAATGGCGGGCGCATGCGGATCTGGGTGTCGCGGCCCGAGCCGGGCGCGGGACGCACGGCGCGGCACTTGGCCGAACTCGGCCACGAGCCGCTCCTGGCCCCCGTGCTCCGGATCGGACCGGGCGACGACCCGCCGCCCGCCGGCCGCTTCGACGGCCTGATCCTGACGAGCGCCAACGCGGCCCTGCCGCTCGCCGGGGCGGCCCTGCCCGTGGCGCCGGTCTTCGCCGTCGGCCGCCGCACCGCCGAGCGGGCGGCGCAGGCGGGCCTGCACTCCGTCCTCTGCGCCGATGGGGACGCCGCCGATCTGGCCCGGCTGATCGCGGCGCATGTGAGGCCGGGCGGCGCGCTCCTCCACGCCGCGGGCGAGGATCGCAAGGCGGAGCCGGCCGCGCGTCTCACGGCCGACGGCTACCGCGTCACGACCTGGACCGCCTACGCGGCCCGGGCCGAGGCGGCGCTGCCCGACCCGGTGGGCCGGGCGCTCGCGGGCCGGGACGGCGCCCCACCGCTCACGGCCGCCTTGCACTTCTCCCGGCGCAGCGCCGAAATCGCCGGTCGGCTGTGTCGTGAGGCGGGTCTGAGCGGAGCGTTTCGGGCGCTGGCGCATTACTGCCTGTCCCCGGACGTGGCCGCAGGACTGGTCGAGCTCGGCATTGCGGCCCATTTTGTGGCGGCGCGCCCGAGCGAGGAGGCACTCCTCGCCGGTCTTGCGGCTTCGGACTGAACGCCCTCGTGACGCCCTGCGGGCCGCTGCGAAGGGTGAGATGGGCCGGAGTGTCTGAGAAGGAGCCCGCAAGCGGTTCCAATGGATGACGGCGCGGTTCCGCTCTTTTATGGGAGCAGATTGCGCCGGTGCGGCGGCTGAATGGAGCGAACGCCCGTGACTTCACCCAAGGACGGCCCCAGGGACGGTGCCAAGTCTCCCGAGCAAGGCAGGTCTCTCCAGCAAGGCAAGGAGCCGGCCAAGGACTCGACGAAGGATTCGGCCCGGCCTGCCGACTCCAAGGTGACGGGCAAGCCGGCCGAGCCGTCCGCAACCGCCTCCGCCGCGAAGCCCGACCCGACCAAGGCCGGGCCGGCCGCGGCTGAGCCGACCAAGTCAGAGCCTGTGAAGTCCGAACCGGTGAAGCCCGGGCCGACCGGCAGCAGCGCCCTGTCCGGCAGCGGGCCGACAGGAGCCTCGGGCCGTCCGCAGGACGTGAGGGCGGACGCGCCGGTCAAGCCGGGGCCGACCGGCAGCAGCGCCGTTCCTCCCGCCGGCCCCGCCATGGCCACTGGACCGATGTCGGGCAAGCCCACCGAGCCGGGACGGCCGTCGGCCGGGTCCGCCTCCCCGACCGCCGCCGGCTCCACGACCTCCGGTCCTACGAACTCCGCTTCGGCCGGGGGCAGCGCCCCGTTGAAGCCGGGCACGACCGGAAGCAGCGCCGTGCCGCCGAGCGCGGCCGGGACCAAGCCCGCCGACGCGAAGCCGGAAGCCCCCCTCAAAGCCGGCGCGACCGGAAGCAGCGCCGTGAAGCCGGAGACCCCGGCTTCGGGAAGCGCCAAGCCACAAGATACCAAGCCTCAGGACGCCAAGCCTCAGGACGCCAAGCCTCAGGACGCCAAGCCTCAGGACGCCAAGCCTCAGGACGCCAAGCCTCAGGACGCCAAGCCTCAGGACGCCAAGCCTCAGGACACCAAGCCGGATGCGAAGTCCGGAACGGCGCAGGGGGCCACCCGGGTGACGGAGACGGCCTCGCTCACCGACGGGCCGATCCTCGACCTGAAGGCCAAGCGCCTCTCCGACCCGGCGGAGGCCGCGAAGCCGGGCGCAAAACCCGATACCGGCAAGGCGGGGGCGGGCCCCTCCGCCTCGCCCAAAGCCACGCCCGGTGACGCGCCCAAGACGGCCCCGCCGGCGGCGCGCAGCGGTCCGGGCTTCGGTTCGGTGGCCGCCTCAGGGCTGCTCGGCGGTCTGATCGGTGCCGGGCTGCTCTACGGCGTCACCACCTACCAGCGGGGAGCCGATCCGCGGCTGGCCGCGTTCGATCAGTCGATCGCCGGCCTCGCCACGAAGGATGCCGTGGCGGGCCTCGACAAGCGCCTCGCCGCCAACGAACAGGCCCTCAAGCCCTTGCCCGACGCGGTTGCCCGGGCGGAGGCGGCCGCGAAAGCCGCGACGGAGCGCGCCAACGAGGCGCTGCAGAAGGCGGGTGTCACACCGGCCGCCGACGGCTCGGCCCCGGCGCCCGCCGCTGTTCCCGCGGATCTCGTGGCCCGTCTCGACGCCCTCGACCAGCGCGTCTCGGCCCTGCAGGAGGAGCCCGGCCGCGACGGCACCGCGGAGGTGAAGACCGCGCCCGCGGCCGATCCGGCGGCGCTCTCGGCCCTCGACGACCGGATCAAGGCGCTCGAAGCGAACGGCAGCAAGACCGCGTCGTCCGATCTCTCGGACAAGATCGCGGCGCTGCAGAGCGAGGTCGCGTCCCGCACCAAGGCCGACGAGGAGGCCGAGGCCGCGCTCGGCAAGCGCCTGGACGAGGTGCAGAAGGCTCTCGAGAGCCGCATCGCCGCCGCGAGCCAGGCCGCGCAGGAGGCGACGCAGGCGGGCAAACAGGCCGCCGACGCGGCCCGGACCCGCACCGACGAGACCGTGCAGGGCCTGGAGCGCAAACTTCAGGACAAGCTGCAGGAGCAGTCGGAGCGGATCGCCAGCCTCGACAAGGCGGTCGATCAGAGCGCCAAGCAGGCCACGGTGCAATCGGCCCTGCGCATCGTCGCGGCCGACCGGATCGCCTCGGCGCTGGAGGCGGGCCAGCCCTATCCGGACGCGCTCGCGAGCCTGCGCAACCTCGAGCCGGCCGATTCCAAGCGCCTCGACGCGCTTGCGCCCTTCGCCGACAAGGGCGCGCCGACTGCGGCCGGTCTCGCGGCGGAGTTCCGCCGGATCTCCGAGAAGATCGCCGACGCCAAGCGCGCGGCCCAGGCGAAGGCCGTGGCCGAAACCGGCAATGTGGGCGACCGGCTGATGAGCATGGCCAGTTCCCTGGTGCAGGTGAAGCGAGTCGAGGGACCGGCTTCGGGCGGCGCACCGTCGAGTACGGGCAGCGAGGCCTCGACCGCGCAGGTCCAGGCGGCCCTCGACCGCGGCGACCTCGCCGAGGCGGCCAAGGCCTATGCCGCCCTGCCCGAAGAGGCGCGGGCCCTGGGCGGCGATTTCGGCGCCCGGCTCTCAGCGCGGGCCGAGGCGGGCCGCGCGGCGCAAGGCCTGCTGGCCGACGCCTTCACCGGCCTGCCGCCCGCACGCTGACCGGCGGGAGCTTTTCGCGATGACGATGAACGAGCCGCGCCCCGTGCGGCGTTCCCCCCTTCCACTCTGCCCGGGCCGCGTGCGCCCGCTCCCCGTGCTTCCAAGGAGGCCCTGACCCATGTGGCGCGCCCTCGTCTTCCTGGCCCTCCTGGCCGTCGCCGCCTACGGCGCGGTGTGGATCGCCGACCATCCGGGCACCGTGACCGTCGTCTGGAACGGCTACGAGATCGGCATGAGCCTCGCCATCGCGCTCACCGGCGTGCTGGTGGCGGCGATCGTCCTCGGCCTCATCTGGGCGATCGTCACCGGCGTGATCGGTCTGCCGGCCAGCATCAGCCGCTCCACCCGCGAGCGCCGCCGCAACAAGGGTCTCGCCTCGCTCTCGCGCGGCATGATCGCCGTCGGCTCCGGTGACCCGCTCGCGGCCCGGCGCCATGCCGGCGACGCCGAGCGCCTGCTCGGCAGCCAGCCGCTGACCCTGCTTCTCAAGGCCCAGGCCGCCCAGATCTCCGGCGACCGGGACGCGGCCGAGCAGGCGTTCAAGCGGATGGCGGACGATCCCGAGACCCGGGTGCTGGGCCTGCGCGGCCTGTTCGTGGAGGCCCGTCGCCGCGAGGACGACGGGGCGGCCCGCGCCTACGCCGCCGAGGCCGCCCGGCTCGCGCCGAGCGTCACCTGGGCGAACGAGGCGGTTCTGGAGGCGCAATGCGCCGACGGCGAGTGGTCGGCTGCGACCGAGACCGTGGAGCGCCGCGCCGCTCTCGGCCTGATGGACAAGCACGCCGCGCGCCGCCAGCGTGCGGTCCTGCTCACGGCGGCGGCGCAGCGCCACGAGGCCGGCGAGCCCGACACCGCGACCGAGCAGGCGCTGAAGGCGGTCAAGCTCGCCCCGGACCTCGTGCCGGCGGCGGTCATCGCTGGCCGGCTGCTCGCCCGGCGCAACGACCTGCGCAAGGCCGCAAAGATCGTCGAGGCGGCCTGGAAGGCGACCCCGCATCCGGAACTCGCCAAGGTTTACCTGAATCTGCGCACCGGTGATTCCGCCCGCGACCGTCTGGCCCGCGCCGAGAACCTCGCCAAGCTCTCGTCCTGGGATCCGGAATCGCGCCTCGTGATCGCCCAGGCCGCGACCGAGGCCAAGGATTTCGCGCGTGCCCGCGAGGCGCTCGCACCGTTGGCCGACGACCGGCCGACGGCGCGCGTCTGCCGGATGATGGCGCGAATTGAGGCCGCCGAGAACGGGGCCGAGAGCGGGCGCTCCCGCGAGTGGCTCGCCCGCGCCGCCCGCGCTCCGCGCGACCCGGCCTGGATTGCCGACGGCGTCATCTCCGAACGCTGGGCACCGGTCTCGCCGGTCACGGGCCGCCTCGACGCCTTCGTGTGGAAGACGCCGCCCGAGATCCTGGCCGGTCCCGAGGAGGATGACGCGCCGGCTCCGACCGCGCAGACCGCGCCGACCGAGGTTCCGGCAGTGCTCACACCGGCTCCGGTCACGGCCGACAGCCCGGCGCCCTCGACGCCCGGTTTCCTCCAGACCGGTGCCGGTACCCCGTCGGCGCTACCGACGCCGGCACCGGTCAACGCCCCGGCCGGTCCGTCACCGGCCCCGCAAGCGACCGCCGCGGACCGGCCTCGCCGCATCGCGTGAGTCCCTGCGCCGCTCGGTCATGCACCGGGCGGCGGTCCGGCGGCGCAGACGACACGCATTCTGTGGCATTCTTCGCCTTGCCAGATGTCGGCGCCCCGGCTACAGACCCGCCACCTGCCGCAAGTGACCACCGCCCGCGCCGAGCGCGCGTCGGTCCCCGGCGGGTTCCGGAGGGGTGGCCGAGTGGTTGAAGGCGCACGCCTGGAAAGTGTGTATACCGGAAACGGTATCGCGGGTTCGAATCCCGCTCCCTCCGCCAGATACCTGTTCGCAGCCATTCGCTGCTAACCGCTAAAGCCTTCAAATCATTGCGAGTTCGACAGCCTGCCGTTCGCGGCGGGCCGCTGGCGCTTGTCCAAATTCGCGATTACGATGTGGGTAGCATCGTGGGAACGGATCGGATGCAGGGCAAACTCACAGCCCTTGGCGTGGCTAAGCTGAAGACGCCGGGCATGTACGGCGACGGCGGCGGTCTCTGGCTCCAAGTCACCGGAAAGGGCGGGAAGTCGTGGATCTTCCGCTTCACCCTCGATGGCAAGGCTCGCGAGATGGGCCTTGGCTCTGCCATGACGTTCTCTCTGGCCGAGGCGCGGGATAAGGCGCTCACCTGTCGGAAGTTCTGCGCCGAAGGCATCGACCCGATCGAGGCACGAAATGCCCGACGTGACGCGGCGCGCATTGAGGCGGCGAAGGCGATCACCTTCCGCCAGTGCGCCACCACCTATATCGAGGCGCACAGGGCCGGCTGGCGCAATGCCAAGCATGCGGCGCAGTGGGCGGCCACGCTCGACACCTACGCCCATCCCGCTTTCGGTGACCTGCCCGTGCAGGCGGTCGATACCGCGCTCGTCATGAAGGCTGTGGAGCCGATCTGGGCAACGAAGCCTGAGACGGCGATCCGCGTGCGGGGGCGAATCGAATCGATCCTTGATTGGGCGGCGACCCGCGGCTTTCGACGCGGGGAGAACCCGGCACGGTGGAAGGGGCACCTAGCCAACCTGCTGCCGAAGCGCTCGCGCGTGAAGAAGGTCGAGCACCACGCCGCGCTGCCCTTCACGGAGGTGCCAGCGTTCATGGATGCCTTGGCCGAGCAGCCCGGCGTCTCCGCCAGGGCGCTCGCCTTCACGATCCTCACGGCAGCGCGGACAGGTGAGACCATCGGCGCCACGTGGTCGGAGATCGACCTCGATGCGGGCGCGTGGACGGTACCGGCCGAGCGCATGAAGGCCGGCGCCGAGCACCGCGTACCGCTCTCCGACCCTGCGCTTCAGATCCTGCGCGAAATGGCAGCGATCCGATCGGGCGACTTCGTGTTCCCCGGCGGCAAGCGCGGGCGACCACTCTCCAACATGGCGATGCTGAAGACGCTGGAGCGCATGGGCCGAGATGACCTCACGGTGCACGGCTTCCGCAGCTCGTTCCGCGACTGGGCCAGCGAGACGACAGCCTTCCCGTCCGAGGTGGTCGAGGCGGCGCTGGCGCACACCATCGAGAGCAAGGTTGAGCGGGCCTACCGGCGCGGCGACCTGTTCCAGAAGCGACGAGAGCTAATGGGCGCGTGGGCGCAACATTGTCGGTGATCGAGCGCTCGGCAACCAAGGGATCTCTCAATGCCTAGGCCATTTCATGATCTCGCGCTCCTCGTTGCAAGCGGATTCGAAACTGAGTCCGAGGTTGAGGAAGCTGTCAGCGCAGCGTTCAATCGACTTTCATGCGAGCTACTTGCTTCCCCGAAACTTGATCCACACGGCAGGCTGGAACTCAAAAGTCGGCTCGACGACATGCATGTCATTTATGATGATTTCATAAAACTCTTCGCAGCTCTGCCAGTGGATAAAGAGAGCAGAGAAATCTATAAATTTCGGATCGCAAGGTTCCTCGATAGCGCGCTGATAATTGGAAGCATTTGCGGAAACAATGAGGCCGATCTTATAAAAGCATTCATAGCAAATAGAACTCGAATGCAAGAAGCAGAGGCAAAAAACTCTGCACTTCGCACGGCTATAATTGAGGAAGTCAACGCTGCAGGCTTGAGGCTTCGTAAGAGCGAAGCGTTCGCTCGCCGCATAGAAGAGGGTGTGTGGAAGCGGGCCGGTGTCGAAAGTGGGACCGAAGGGTTTGGCTACGCCAGCATTCTCAGGGAGATCAAAGCGATCCTGAAAGAGAAAGAGGGTCAGACCTCGGCGTGACCCTCTTCAACGCTTGAGGCAGCAAACTAGCCCGCGCAGTATTCTCTGGCCTTCGCCGCACAACCGGTGAATTCCTAGGGACAGCAGCCATGAACTTGCAAAATGTTCAGGGCGCCGCAGAGAACCTGCGCGCGTCAACGGGGAAGCTTTTGCATCGTCCGAACGATGTGAAAGACGCTCTCGGCATCGGAACGACTACGCTCTACCGCCTAATCGGCGAGGGCAAGCTGAAGGTCGTCAAGATCGGTTCGGCCACCCGGATCACGGATGAGTCGATGCGCGCCTTTGTTGCCTCTCTGGAGCGGGAGGCGGCGTAGCGGATGGCCTTCAGACAGAGCGAAGCCCGCGCGGCGGTGGCACGCCGGCGGGCCTCGGAAATTGTCGCTTGGACGGCTGACAATTCCGACGATATCGCGCTCCCCCTCGTTCTTCAAGCGGATTGGCTCCGCCGTCGGCACGGCCTAAGCGCCGAGCAGGCGCGTGTTGTCGCCAGTCTCGCCTTCGCTACCGGGAGGCGCGCATGAGCGTGTCCCCCTCTACCCTGATCCCAGCTTCCGATCGCTGGGGACCGTTCGCGGATGACCTCGATCTAGCCGAGCGACGTGCCCGTCTGCGCGCGTTGCGGAGTGTCGTCCATCTCCTGATCGGCCCCCGCGCTGGTCAGTTGAGAGCGTTGCTCAAGGAAGCGGAAAACGATGCGGCGTTACTATCAGCTGCCTTGAAGGCTCTCGATGCGCTTGCGCCGCTGGACCGGCGCCGCGTGCTCGCCTCGTACGCTGCAATCGAACGGCCCAGCCCGGAGGTGCGCCGATGATGGACCTCCGCACCGCTGCGCATCGGCTCGGCGGCGAGGTGTCGGGCCGGGGCATTGTCTGCCCTGGCGTCGGCCACAGCGCCCGCGACCGCTCTCTCAGTGTCGTCTTCAGCCCGTCGGCACCGGGTGGCTTCTTGACCTTCAGCCATGCCGGCGACGACCCACTCGCCGCAAAGGACTTTGTACGGCAAAGGTTGGGGCTTTCGCTCAGCTGTGAGCAGAAGGTGTTCACGGAGGTCAGGCAGGCCGCATCGGCGCAGCCGCTCGATCCGGAAGCCGGAAAGCGCCCAGCCGATCACTCGGCACTTGCCCTCCGCATCTGGCGTGAGGCTCGAAACCCGGCAGGCACACCTGTCGAGAGCTACTTAGCGCGTCGTGGACTTGGCCTGCCTGCCAATCCGGGCGAAGTGCTGCGCTATCACGATGGCTGCCCCTTCGCAGGCACTTATACGCCGGCAATGGTTGCACTGGTCCGCAACATCCGCACGGACCGACCGCAGGCGATCCACCGAACCGCACTCTCCCTCGATGGCCATAAGATTCAAGTGGCAGGTCGGGACCGTGCCGCCCTCGGACCGATAGCCGGCGGCGCCGTGAAGTGGACCCCCGACGCCGAGGTGACGACCTGCCTCGGCATCGGCGAGGGCATCGAGAGCACGGCATCGCTTCAGCACCTCCCCGAGTTCGGGGCCTCGCCGATCTGGTCGGTGCTGAACGAGGGCGGCATCTCAGCCTTTCCGGCCCTGGCCGGCATCGAGTGCCTCTGGATCGCGGTCGATCATGATTCCGCCGGCGAGCGTGCCGCCCGCGCCTGCGCAGGCCGGTGGCGCTCCGACGACAGGGAGGTGTTCGCCGTGAAGGCGAAGGCGCCCGGCAGCGACCTCAACGACATCCTGCAGGTGCACCATGTCTGAGCCTGCCTACTCCATCGAGCGCCTGAGGCCCCGAGCCGCCGACCTTCCTCGCCCGCGGCAGAGCACGCCAATCGAGCTGCGCTGGCATGGCGATGCCGATCCGAATGCCGACCGGGCGTGGCTGATCCGCGAGATGATCGGCCAGACCGGCAAGGGCTTGCTCGCCGGGCAGTGGGGCGGCGGCAAGACCTTCGGCGCCCTCGATCTCAGCGCATCCGTGATGACGGGGCTGCCTTTCGCGGGCCGAAAGGTCATGCGGCAGGGCGGTGTCTTGTTCATCGCCCCCGAGGGCGCCTTCGAGATCCCGATCCGCCTCCGCGGCATCGTTCAAGGCAAGCTCGCCGAGCATGCACCCGAACGCCTGCCGTTCGCCTGGATAGAGGAATGCCCCCGGCTCCTCGATGGGGATGCGGTTCCGCAGCTCGTTGAGACCGCGAAGGTTGCCGCCGAGCACCTGGCTGAGGCGTTCGACCTCCCGCTGGCGCTGATCATCATCGACACGATGGCAGCCGGTGCTGGCTTCATGGATGAAAACAGTGCCGCCGAGGCACAGCGGGTGATGAACGCCATGGAGGCCCTGAGTCACCAGACGGGTGCCTTCGTCCTCGGGGTCGATCACTTCGGCAAGGCGGTCGAGACTGGAACGCGGGGCTCCTCAGCCAAGGAAGCCGCCGCAGATGTGGTCCTCGCCATGCTGGCCGAACGCGATCCTGCCGGTAGCATCAGCAAAACACGCATGGCCGTGAGGAAGGTGCGAGGCGGCCGTTGCGGCTACGAGATCCCCTACGAGTTGGAAGTCGTCACCGTCGGCGAGACCTACGACCGGGAGCCGATCACGACCTGCATCGTGCAGTGGCAGACGGATCGGACCTCAGCAGCAGCCGCCGCAGCAGTGAAGGAGCGGTGGCCCACGTCTCTCAAGGTCTTCAGGGAGGCGCTGAACACCGGCCTCGCAGACCACAGCATTCGCGCTTGGCCATTCGGCGCCGGGGGGCAGGAAGTCAAAGCCGTCGCCGTCGAGCGGGTTCGCGAGGCATTCTATGCCACTTACCCTGCAGACGGCAGCGATGAGGCCAAGCGGGCGGAGACCAAGCGGCGCACCTTTAACCGAGCCCTTTCTGGCGTCACCGGAAGAGGGTTGGTAGGATCTATCGAGCTGAGCGGAGTCGATCATCTGTGGCTGAAGCTCGACTCCGCGTAGGGTTAAAACCTACTCAGCCTGACCATGCCAATTATCTTCTCCGACCTAAGACAGATGCGCAGTGATCAACGTTCAACGACCTTGCTTCTGTGGCATCAGATCTTGAGCTTGCTTGACTGCCTCTCGGCAGCCCTGATCACCCTTAGCGTTCAGGTCCACAGCACGCTGAAGAGCCATCTTGGCCTGAGAAACCTTGTCTTCGGAGGAACGCTCCGATGAAGCCTTAGCGTCTCCGCCTTTCGCTGCGTCCGCCGCAGCAGTCGGACGATTCTCTGACTGCCGGCGTACATCCTCAGGCGAGGTCGCAACGCGTCCGGCCGCAACGCTATCAGCTTGGCCCGTACCAGTGGCAGCGCCGACTGGTCCCGATACGCCGCCAACCGTGCCCGGAGACCCCCCGCTCTCACGGGATGCGCCGCCTTGCTGTGCCCGATCCGTCTCAGAACTTCCAACTGGCTTGGCCGTGTTGCCGGTCGCGGTGCCCGTTGTGGCGCTCTTACCAACTGTATCGTTGGGGCCTTTCTGCTGACCGTAATCTGGCTCCGAGACCGGCGCACCCAGGCCGACCTGCGTACCAAGTTCGCGCTTCAGTTTGGCGATGTCGTCCGTGCAGGGGCCGCCTTCCTGAGCGAATGCGGTAGGGGCAAAGCTGATGGCGGTCAGCGCTACAGCCCCGCAAAGTAGGTGCAGTCGGGACATTGGTTTCCTCCAAGGCTTCTTGGGTATCGGCGTGGAAAAAGGACCCGGCTGAGGGGCTGATCGGCGCCCAATAGGGACCCACCCCGCCCCCGTGCATCTCTTGCTCCCTACCGCTCACGGTCAGGGAGCCAGCCGGGGATGTTGATCGTGGAGACCATCGCCAAGATCCGACGCTTGTTTCGTGAGCACCGGAGCATCCGGGAGATCTCGCGCGAGCTGCGCCTATCCCGCAAAGTCGTGCGCAAGGCGCTGCGCTCGGACAAGACCGCCTTCGCCTACAAGCGCCAGCACCAGCCCCGGCCGCAACTCGACGGACACATCGCGCGCCTCGACGTCCTGCTGGCCGAGGAGTTGATCAAGCCCAAACGCGAGCGCCTCAGCCTCACGCGCCTGTTTGAGGGGCTACGGGCGGAGGGCTATGCCGGCGGCTACGACGCGGTGCGCCGCTACGCGCAACGCTGGTTTGCGGAGCATGTCGCCACCGCCGCTGGTGTGTTCGTGCCGCTCGCCTTCGCGCCGGGTGAGGCCTACCAGTTCGACTGGAGCCACGAGACCATCCGACTTGCCGGCATCACCACGCAGGTCAAAGTCGCCCATATCCGGCTCTGCCACAGCCGGCTCTTCCTGCTGCGAGCCTACCCGCGTGAGACGCAGGAGATGGTCTTCGACGCCCATGAGCACGCCTTCCGGTTCTTCGGCGGCTCCTGCAGGCGCGGCATCTACGACAACATGCGCACCGCCGTCTCGGCAATCTTCGTGGGTCGCCAGCGCACCTTCAACCGCCGCTTCCTTCAGCTCTGCTCGCATCACCTGACCGAGCCCACCGCCTGCAACCCCAGCGCGGGCTGGGAGAAGGGACAGGTCGAGAACCAGGTGCGCACCGCCCGCAACCGCTTCTTCAAGCCGGTCCTGCGTTTCGAGACGCTGGTCGACCTCAACCACTGGCTCGAGCAGCAGTGCCGGCTCTGGGCTTCCACCGCGGTCCATCCGGTTCAACGCGACCGCACCGTCCAAGCGGTCTTCGAGACCGAGGACCAGCCGGCGCTGATCCCCTACCGCGGCGCGTTCGACGGCTTCCACGAGGTCGAGGTGGTCACCTCCAAGACCTGCCTCGTGCGCTACGACTCCAACCGCTACTCGGTGGCCGCCCGCGCCGCCGGGCGACACGTGCAGCTGCGTGCCTATGCCGACCGGATCGCCATCTTCCTCACCGGCCAGATCGTGGCCGAGCATGCGCGTTGCTTCGGCCGCTACCAGACCGTCTACGATCCCTGGCACTACCTGCCCGTGCTGGCCCGCAAGCCCGGAGCGTTGCGCAACGGCGAGCCCTTCCGTGAGTGGGACCTGCCCGGCGGCTTGGCTCAGATCCGCGAGCGGTTGCGTGCACATGCCGATGGCGATCGGCAGTTCGTCGCGATCCTCTCGGCCGTGCCCGAGGCAGGCCTGGGGGCGGTCGAGGCTGCATGCACCGCCGCCTTGGCCGCGCGTCTGTTCAGCGCCGATGCGGTGCTCAACCTGCTCGCGCGCAGCCGCGAGAGCGTCCCCCCTGCGCCGGTGCCAACACCCGCCAGCTTGACGCTTGGGGTCGAGCCTGCGGCGGATTGCGCGCGCTACGACGGCCTGCGCGCTCTGGAGGCGATCTGATGGAGCGACACACCGTCGTCGACCTGATGGTCAAGCTCAAGCTGCGCGGCATGCGCGCCGCCTACGACGAGATCATCACGCAAGCTGGCAAGCGCGGACATGCGCCAGAGCGGGTCGTGGGGGATTTGCTGGCCGCGCAACTGGCTGACGTGGAGAGTCGGGCCACGGCCTACCGCATGGGCAACGCGAAGTTCCCGGTCCTGAAGACGCTGGCCGAGTTTGACCTGACCGCCTCGCCGGTGAACGCGGCGATGGTGCGCGACCTGCACCAGGGCAACTTCCTGACTGACAGCCGCAACGCGGTGCTGATCGGCGGCACGGGCTCGGGTAAGACGCATCTGGCCATCGCGATCGGGGCGAACTGTGTGCGGGAGCGGGAGGCGCGGGTGCGCTTCTTCAACACGGTCGATCTGGTCAACCAGCTTGAGGCAGAGGCGCGGGCAGGCAAGGCCGGCCGGCTGGCCTCACAGCTGGCACGGATGGACCTCGTGATCCTGGACGAACTCGGCTACCTACCGTTCCCGCGCGCTGGCGGGCAGATGCTGTTCCATCTGGTCAGCCGGCTCTACGAGCGAACCTCGATGATCGTGACGACGAACCTGCCGTTTGGCGAGTGGCCGAGCGTGTTCGGGGACGCGAAGATGACAACGGCGCTACTCGACCGGCTCACGCACCACTGCGATATCCTGGAAACGGGCAATGCCAGCTGGCGGCTGAAGACGCGCAGCTGAGTGCCGATTGTCTCAAAGAGCCGAGGCCCGATCCGCCGTCAGGCTGGAGACGAGGCCGATGCCGCTCCGCTGACCCGACCGGCTGCGCGGCATCGGCCTCTGCGTCGGCGCTCATACGCGGCGGGTGGGTCCCTTTTGGACGCCGATCCTGGGTCCCTATTGGACGCCGATTGACACTTCTCGTTGGCTCCTGCTCAACCTCGCATGCTGACGCAGGTTCAGTTGCCGGAACCGGAACGAAGAGAGACGAGCGTCGGCTTTCCGGTCATGTTGGCTTCCATTCGCCTTGCCGATTGCGCTTTTATCCTAGCTGGACATCCACCGGGACAAACGGGACACTCCTTAGTGTCCGTGTCCCGTTTGTCCCGCTCTGGACCCCGGACAAACAGGACAAATGTCCCGAATGTCCCGTTTGTCCCGGCATCGCCGGCGCCTCGGAAGCGTGGAGGGGATGAATCGCTCAGGACCCGGTTGAGATTGGGTGCGGTGCGGGTTCGGATGGACCGTACACCGGTAAGACAGCAGTACGGTCATAGGGGCGTACCGTGGATTTCAGGGGCCTGATGAGGGCAGCGTGCATAGTCAGCGCCGCTGGAAAAATCCGTTAGGAGGAAACAGCGGCGCCGGAAGACTGCATTGGCGGAAACGCTCTCCGCCCGCTAACCCAATTTAGGTAGTTGTGTGAGCAACTTGCGCGTGGAAGATATTCCCTACCCACGGCGCGACCCACATTGCGAGGCAATTCTGCTCTCGATCGCGGCTCTGGGCGGAGATCGCGGTCATGTTCGCCCGATCGAAGGAACTGCCTGCTGACAGCATGCAGGCGCATATCATCCAAGTGTACAGCTTCAATGAAGCGCAACCGCCGGCCTTCCGGTACGCGGTGCTGGCCACAGACACTCGGGAAGCGATGGCTGCCGTCATCCGCAAGCTGGATTTCTGCGACACGGCAGAAGTCACGCACGATGTGCTCGACCCGGTTATTGCCGAGCAGATCGGCTTACAACCGGGCCAGCCTCATCGCCTCCCATAGGTCTGCTCAGCAGGATCACCCTGCTCCGTAGCCGCCTTTGGCGTTGTCGGACGAGTGATCCGGCGACTGCTGATCGTACCCACCGGTCTGCGGGCCGGGCTTCTCGCCCTCTACCGTCGCCGGTCCGGTCGGCCCAAGATCCGGCTCTTCATCCGGTTTGCTGACCTCGCCAAGCGGGCGGCCAGGCGGCACTGAACCTGTCGCCTCTGTATGCACCTTCGAACCTGACACGGCGAACCTCCTTGGCTTCGATCAAGGTAAGGTCGCGGTCCGCTGCGGGGTTCCGGCCAACAGAAGGCCGACAGACGCGCCACAGAAATCGTTGAGATGAGGGCTAGTTGAACGCCAGCGAACCCTGGCGAATTACTACGAACAATAATCGTCCAGATTAGACTCTTGGAACGATTTCGACTATATTGGCTTGATATCGTGAACCATCGCGAGATTTGGCGAAGATCATCGGATGTCGCGTCACCCGAAACAGCGCAGTGCCCTGACCAATGGCGCCCGGCCGTTCCTTCTTCCCGTGCCCGGCACGACGGAGGCCGCTCGCCGCTACAAGGACGTCCTGGATGCCCTGGAGGCTGAGCGCGGAGGCGCTGTGGCCATGACAGTGACCCAGCGCGAGGCAGCCCGCGCCTATGCTGGGCTCTCGGTCCAACTGGCCCTGATGCACGCCGACGTCGCGGCCGGGCGCCCCGTCGATCCCGAGGCCATGGGGCAGATCGGCGACCGGATGGACCGGCAGGCCCGCCGGATGGGTCCACCTCAGTCCCCAGCCCGGCAAACCTTCGAACAGCGCCTTGAGGTGCGGAGGGTTCGAACTCTCGCCGCCCCCGGCCTGGCCAGCTGACTAGGAGCGCCTCATGGCACCCACACCGATCAACATCACATTCGGCACCATCGCGGGCTACACGGTCCGCGCATCAAAGCGAGCCGCATCAGCAGGCGATAGCGTTGGCGGACGCACGGCCATCGTCGTCACGCTCAGCAACGGCACGAACACCTATGAGGCTGCCGTCTACAACGACGACACGGACGGCAGCGGCAAGGCGCTCGCAGCCGGCTATGCTCTTATCCGGGGCTTCGCGGCCATCGGGGCATCGACGTCGCTTGGCGCTCCCGGCGGCACGCCCGCGCAGGCATCGAGCAGCACATCGCCGTTGCTGGTCTACACGAGTTCGGCCCCGCTCACCCCTGGCATGCCCCTGCCGGCCGGCCGTGGCGCCTTGGTGAAGGCGAGCGGCACTGTGCTGCTCAAGCTCGCGGGCGGCGGCACCTATCCCGTGTCTGACGAGACAGGCGGCTCAGGAACGCGGTTCGACAACCTCGCCGTGATCGATGCGGACGTGTCGGGCTCCCCCGGCGCGACCGTCTCCATCCTCTACTGACGGGGGAGAGCATGTCATTCGAGTATGCTCCGAAAGACCGCCCCATCGACATCTGCGCACGTCGGGCTGGCATTGACGATGCCGCTCCCGTGCGTTGGTTCCTCCGCTGCAAGTGGGTGCCGGGCGGCAACTCGTCCAACGATGCTGCCCTCGGCGCCTGGGGCGTGTCCTACAAGCCCGGCCACTGGCGCGGCCTCGCCTCGGGCTACGTCCCGACCGGCTGGCGGGAGGCGTCGCGATGACCGACACCCTCGCCCTATGCCGGACCGTCCAGCGACAAGCCGAGCGCGCGTTGCAGGATGTGCTTGTCAGGCGTGGCGATGCGATGCCCGAGGCGGACCTGCGCGAGCTTGCAGAGGCAACGACCGCGCCCTTATGGCGACTGCCCCTGATGGCAGCGGCGATACTGCCGCCGTCCGCTCGCATGAAGGCTTTCGAGGCCGCGCGCGACGCTGCTGCGCTGGCCTACCGCAACGCCACGGGCCGGGAGCTTGAGCCTGCCATTGCGACAGCACTTGCCGAGGACGCGGTTGCGGCGTTCGGACGGGAGGCGTCGGCTTTGGCGGTGAAGGCCGGCTGATGCGGCGCCTGATCTCCATGCGCGAGGCTCTGGAAGATCCCGAGGTGTTCGGGAAGATCCTTCCGGGCGACTCCTGGGCCTATTGGCGCGCGGTACTGATCGCGAGCCAGGGCGAGCCGCTGAAGCCCGAAGAGCTTGAGATCTACCGCGAGCTGTCGGGCCGCTCCGTGGCGCCAACGAAGCCGTTCAAGGAGCTTTGGGCCGTCTGCGGGCGCCGTGCCGGCAAGACCCGCGCCCTCGCAGTTGGCGCCTCCTACTTTGCGCGCCTGATCGACTACAGCGACAGCTTCGGCCCCGGTCAGCGTGGGCGCCTTCCGATCATGGCTGCCGCGAAGGACACGGCTCGCGAAGCCTTCAACTACCTGCTCGGCATTTTCCTTGAGGTGCCGTGCTTCACGGAAATGCTCGACGGGGAGCCGACGGCGGACACGATCCGCCTGCTGAACCGTGTCGATATTCAGGTGATGACGGCGAACTATCGCACGGTGCGCGGCCCGACCCCTGTGGCGGCCATCTGCGACGAGATCGCCTTCTGGCACATCGAGGGCGCCGCCAACCCCGACAAAGCGGTTCTGAATGCCCTCCGGCCGGGTCTCGCGACGCTCGGCTCGCCACTGTTCGTTCTGTCCAGCCCCTACGCGCGCAAAGGTGAGCTGTGGCGGGCCTACGATCGGCACTACGGCAACGACGCCAGCAGCCGCGTGCTCGTCGTTCAGGCGCCGACGCTCACGATGCACAAGAGCGAGACGCTGGCTGACGAGAGAGCTGAAGCCTTCACGGACGATCCGGCATCGGCGGCGGCCGAGTGGGATGCCGAGTTCCGCAAGGACATCGAGGCGTTCGTCTCCATCGAACAGGTGCGGGCCTGCATTGAGGGAAAGGCGACGGAGCATCCCCCGGAGCCCGGCAGGCGGTATCAGGCGTTCGTGGACGTCTCCGGCGGCGGTGCCGATGCGATGGACCTCGCGATCGCGCACCGCGAAGGCAAGCTGGCAGTGCTCGACGTTGTGCGGGAGGTTCCGCCCGGCACCTCCCCCGCGAAAGTGGTCGAGACCTTCGCCGAGATCCTGAAGGCTTATGGCGTCCGGCGGGTCCGTGGCGACCGCTACGGCAAGGAGTGGGTGCAGGAGCGCTTCCGCGAGGCCGGCATCACCTACGAAGAGAGCACCCTGTCGAAGTCGCAGATCTACGCGGCATGGCTCCCGGTGCTGAACAGCCAGATGTGTAGGCTGCTGCCGATCCCGAAGCTGGAGCAGCAGCTCGTCTCGCTGGAGCGCAAGACCTCGCGCGGCACCGGTCAGGACATCATCGACCATCCCCAGCGCAAGGGCGCGCACGACGACATGGCGAACGCAGCCTGTGGCGCCATCGTCATGTGCTCACAGGGGGCGCAGCCGCTCATCGTCACCAAAGAACAAGCTGCAGCCTTCGGAGTGGCTAAGCGGCGCATATCCATCCGCCCGAATGCAAGGATGCGCTCAGCTTACTGAAAAAAGCCAACGCAGGAGAAAATACTATGACACCCAAAAATCTGACGCCCAAAATGATGGACCGCATCCTTGAGCTTTGCGTTCCCAAGCTCAGCGAAGAGGATCTGCTGATTTTGGAGGGGAAGCTTGCGAAGATGATCCCGGCGGAAACGCTTGCCGCCGACAGTGCTCTCAAGCGGAGAACATTGCTCGCGATGGATAGCCGCAAGCGCGGTACTGCTTCACATCGGCAGTATGCCGGCCGAGCACTCTCCGTGACGGAGCAGAAGGCCCTCGCCAAGGACGCTTCGCCAATCCCGGCGGTCGATGTCGGTGTCCTTGAGGCCATGTTCCCGAACATGAAGCGGATGCAGTGATGAGCCGCCTCGCACTCAAGCAGGAGGGGTCGCGCGATCCCTCGCGCGCCGCCCTTGCGGACGCGATCGCCCGTCTGGCCGAGCGCCAGGTCGAGCGCGATCGGATCAAGGCGGCTTTCGATGCCGCTGAGCAGCGCGGCTTGGACCTTTACCCAGAGATCGACGCGGCCGAGGTAGCGGTCCAAGAGGCGACAGCCCTTCAGCGTGACGAGCTTGTCGCGTCTGTGATGCGCGGCGACGAGGTACCGACGAACCGGCGGCTGTCAGAGGCTGAGGCGCGGCTGGCAGCAGCCCACCAGCAGCAGGCTGCCATTCGAGAGGCCAGGAAAGCCTTGCGCGTCGATCTCGACAGCTTTGAGGAGTCCGTACGCCTCGCCGGGGGGACGGTTGCCGAACACGCTCGCATCGTCCTCTGGCAGGCAATGCCCGACCTCATTCGTGCGGCTGAGCCGGTTCGGCGGCAGCTTCGCCAGATGGTCGAAGTCCTGAAGCTCATCACGGACAATCGACCTCACACGCTGGTCGCCAATGATCCGCGCAGCGACTACGAGACCGCGCTGTCTTTCATGCGCCCCGTTCTGATGGTCGCCACAGATAGCCCAAGCGGCGACGCTGCGGCTTGGGCGGCGGTGTTCGACAGCCTGCTCACGGACCCGGATGCGCCTCTGCCCACTATCGGCTGAGGCCCAAGAGATCGGCGCACAGGCGTCGCCGGTAGCGGCTAGTCGGGCAGTGCCGCCGAACAAGTAACCCCGACAGCCGGCACGCCTCCTTTTCCTGTTGCGGAGGCGGTGGCCGGCACCTCGCACGTGAGTAGCGCCGATGGCTGAGCAGTACCTACGCACTGTCCGACTCTTCGCTGATGGCCGCGAGGTTTTCAGCGCGCGTGAGAAGACGGGCGAGGCACCGGGCGCGCTTCGCATCCGGTTCCAAGTCCAACAGATGGACGCAAGCAAGCCGAATGTCTGTAGTGTCATCGTCACCAACCCTGCACCGTCCAGCGTCAAGACCTTCATGCAGGAGCGGAAGAAGATTAGCCTGTCCGTCGGCTACCAGAACCACGATCAGGTCGTCTTCAAAGGCGAGATCATCCAGACACGATCCGGCCGCGAGGACATCACCGACACCTACATGCACGTCATCGCACGCAGCATGGATCGGGCCCGCAACTATGCAACTGTGAACCAAGCGCTTGCTGCCGGGCACACGTACCGCGACCGCATCGACGTCGCCGTGAAGGCGATGCGCGAGTACGGCATGGAAGTCGGCCACATCGCGGACCTTGGCAACAAGAAGTTCCCCCGCAACTACATCGCCTTCGGCATGGCGAAAGACCTGCTGCGCGAGGTTTGTGAGGGTGCTGGCGCATCCTGGAGCATTCAGAACAACGTCTTCCAAGTGGTGAAGAACGATCAAGCGCTGCCTAACTCGCGGGTTGTTCTGAACAGCAACACTGGCCTCATCGGAAGGCCCGTTCAGACGATCCAAGGCGTCGAAGGCCGCGCCCTGCTCAATCCCATGCTCAAGCCCGGCGGTCTGGTCGAGATCAACGAGAAAAGCGTCGAGCAAGCGACGATCAATCCCGCCTATCGCGGCGAACAATACAATTCGATGATCCAGCGCATCGCAGCTGATGGCGTCTATAAGCTGTATGTCGTGGAGCACATAGGCGACACGCGCGGGCTAGAGTTCTACACGGACTTCATCGGCATCGCGAACGGCGATCCTATCTCCAAGGCGCTCGCCTCCCGCGGCATCAGCGACGCGGAGGGCGCATGACCGCCGAGATCGCGCATCTCCCCCTCTGCTGTGCCGGCGAGCATGTCATCCGGCATGAGTACCGCTACTCGCGGGTTGGCCGCATCGAGATCATGGTGGGCCGCGTGGTCTCGACGGACACGTCGCGGTTCGCAGTCTACTTGCAGGCGCCGGGCGTCGAAAACCAGCTCGTGGCGACGGTGACAGGCGACGACCTCGACCGCATTGGCGATTTCCTCGACACGCTTTGGAAATCGGTTGAGACCGCGCTGTACTTTGCGCAGCAGCACTCTGACGATCTGCTTGCCGCTGACGAGCCGCAGCCTTGGGGGGCGGCATGACGGTGAAGCGGACATCGAGGAAAGATCCGATCGAGCGCGTGCTGGCGATGCTGCGGAAGAGCCGCGTTCTCGTTGGCATCCCGGCCGAGGCTGGTCGAGACGGCGGCGGCCCCTCGAATGCCGTCCTCGGCTACCTCCACGAGTACGGCGAGCCGGAGCGCAACATTCCGGCCCGGCCGTTCCTCCGTCCGGGCGTGGAGAGCGTCGGAGAGAAGATCGTAGAGGAGCTACAGCGCGGCGCGCAACGCGCTGTGGCCGTCGTGATTGGTCCCTCCGGTAGCTTCGAGCAGGCCATCCCCGAGGTGGACCAAGCGCTCCACCGGATTGGCCTCGTGGCCCAGAACGCAGTGCGCGCTCGGATCTCTGAAGGCATCCCGCCGCCCCTGTCGCCCCGAACGATCTACGCGCGGCTGCACCGGAAGAAGGGGCGACGCAGCGGGGGCGAGATGAAGCCCCTCATCGACAGCGGCCAGCTTAGACGATCCGTGACATATGTAGTCGAGACGAGGCGGTGATGGCAGACAAGGTTCTCGAAAGCTTCTTCCTTTCGCTCGGCTGGAAAGTCGATGAGGAGAGTCAGCGGAAGTTCAACGACAGCGTCAAGGCGGTCAGCAAGGTCGCGACCGGCCTCGCCGCAACCTTCACCGGGATGGCGTTGGCCGCTACCGCCGCTGTGGCCAAGGTGGCTGCGAGCTTCGACACGCTGCTCTTCGTCAGCCAGCGAACCGGCTCCTCCGTTCAGGGCATCAAGAGCCTGCAATATGCGTTCTCGCAGCTCGGCGGCTCGTCGGAGCAGGCGACAGGCTCGATTGAGAGCTTTGCGCGCTCGCTGAGGACCAATCCCGGCCTGCAGAAGTTCATCGGCGACCTTGGCGTTGCGACCATGGAGGGCGGCAAGGCGCGCGACAGCGTGGAAGTGCTGCTCGACAGCATCGACGCCATCAAGAAGCGCAATCCGTACTATGTCGGCGCTCAGTACGCCGAACTGCTCGGGATCGACGAAAGCACGTTCAACCTGCTCTCGCGGCAGATGGATCAGCTGAAGACCTTCCGCGCCGAGTACGACCGAATTGCCAAGGCCATCGCTCTCGACAACGAGGAAGCCGCCAAGGCCGGCGCCAGCTTCCAGCGCTCTCTGACGTCGATCTATGCCATCCTTTCAGCGGTTGGACAGAAGTTGCTCATCGA
Source organism: Methylorubrum populi (assembly GCF_002355515.1). NCBI lineage: Bacteria > Pseudomonadati > Pseudomonadota > Alphaproteobacteria > Hyphomicrobiales > Methylobacteriaceae > Methylorubrum > Methylorubrum populi. Next base: position 819,951 of record NZ_AP014809.1, read on the forward strand.
GCTTGCGCCGGGACTGGAGCGAGTAGCGAAGGCACTGCTTGGCTGGTTCGAGGCACATCCGCAGGAAGTCGCCGAGGCCCTGGCCAGCATCCACCGAGCGGTAGAGACCTTCGCCAAGAGCGTCGAGAACGGTGACCTCGCGCGCGGCTTGGAGCGGATCGGAACGAGCGTCCTGGCCATCGGCAAGGGGCTCGAATCCATCCTAGGGCTTATGGCGAAGCTCGGGCTTGTCGGCAGCGGCGACAGCGTGCTCGGCCGTGGCTTCACGCACCTGTTCGGCAGCAAGGAAGAAGTGACGGGCCAGATCGAGCGTGACCTGAACCGGCAGCGGGAGGCCGAGCAGCCCGGCCTGCTCCGTCGCGGCTACAACTACCTGCGCCGCAAAATCGGCCTTAGCACTGATGAAGGCAGCGGTGCTGGTGCGGGAGCCCCGCAGGATGCGCCTGGCGGCTCCAAGGCGTCGATCGCAGGCAAGACCTTCCGTGAGAAGGCGCCGGGCGTGATGAAGCGCCTGATTGAGGACTTTGGCCTGTCCAAGGAAGAGGCCGGCGTCGTGCTCGGCAATCTAGGGCACGAGAGCGCTGGCTTCACCGCTTTCGAGGAAGGGGGCAACGGCCCCGGCCCTGGCTGGGCTCAGTGGACCGATCCCGGTCGCAAGCGCCGGTTCTTCGAGTACGCAAAGCAGCGGGGGCTCGATCCGAAGAGCGACGAGGCGAACTACGGCTTCCTCCGCTGGGAGCTTCAGAACACGCATAAGGGTTCGATCGCCGCGCTCAAGCGAGCCGAGACGACCGAGGAGAAGATGCGCGTCTTCGAGCGCGACTTCGAAGGTGCGGGCGTCAAAGCCTATGGAAGCCGCAACAAATATATGCGGGACGCCATCAAAGCGTTTGACGATGCGCAGAACCGCCCGCTGCCGCCGCCTCCCTCGAACGACAACCCCAGCCCGGCCATATCGCAGGCCCCGCCGCGAAAAATGCAGATGCCGGGCGGCGGCGTGTCGGCGGAGCAGTTCGATCGGATGTTCCTGTCATCCCCGCCCATGGGCGTCGGCGGCAGCACGACGACCACGAATGATCACCGTAGCATCACCATCCAGAACGACGTGACGCTGCAAGGAACGGGTGACGGGCGGTCAGATACACAGCGGTGGGAACTTTCAATGGAGCGCTACTCGTCAGGTGCCCTTCGCGACGCTCAGACCGCAATCCGATAGCAGAAAAGATTTTCATGAAAGCTGGTGAAACCGCTCCCCGCTATGGCACAGACCCAGTACTCGGCTTAGTGTTCATGCCCTTATTCTTTTCTTCGATTGCCTTCTTTTCCTCACTTCGCAGAAGTTCAAGCTGCTTTGACTGAGCATTCATGCCTTCTTGCAACTGCTTGATCACATCCATATATTTTTCGTGCAATTTCTCGCGCTGAGTAGCTATATCTACTCGCTCCTTAATTAATGCATCATTCATCTGCTTTCGCTCTTCTTGCGCCGAATTGTAAACTAAATATGACGCTAGCAGCAGCATCGCTGCCGGCAGCACAAGAGACATATTGGAAATCCACCACATGCGCTCGACACGAGACTTGGTCGGTGGAGTAGAAGGCTCAACGGCCAATGAGCGATCGACACCGACAGATGCTTCGTAAATTCTTCCCACCACTTTGGTCTCAATATCTTCATTATCAATGAATACCGACTCGCGCAGAGCGACTGGCGCATAAATCTCGATCAGATCTATAAGATCTTCGCCTTTGATGCCCAACTTTTCAAAAGCTGCAGTTATGACCTCAAGTGAGATATTAAGACTCGAATATCTTATGCCCCTGTACTTGATGATTAGTGGAACACCAACCCCGACATGCGGACGCAGCAACTCTGCTAGAGTGCCACCGAACCGAGATTGAATTCTGTTTTCCTGTCTCCGAACGAAATTATCAAATTGAGCCGGCCCTTCGGAACTTGGATCAGAAGAATCTAGATCGTACCGACGAGATGCCTGTTGCCAGAAAAGAGACCTACTATCAGACCGCTTAGAGCGATCTAACCCTTCAACTCCAGCGAATTTAAACTTTATATCAACAATTATTCGCATTCTCAATCCCTGCTATTTATCGAAACTGTGCAAAAACTTTGACCGGCTCAATCTATCGGCTTGATGGCCAAGCACAAACTTTGGCCCACTCGTTCACCCAGCAGCCGCCACTCTTCCGCATGGTGCCGAGAGGCGACTGTGCGTGAGAGGCCCTTGGCTCCTCATTCCAGTACCCCTCTGCGGATGCGCCATCAGTCGCGTTCACGATGGCAAAGATCGGTGAGCGACTGGCATCGCCAGTCCCGACCGAGAGACTACCATCCTTTTCGCGGTCGGCATTGCACTGTCCAAACGTGAACGCCTTGCCGTCTACCTCAATGAGGCAGCGAGCCTGTTTCGCGTAGACGGCAGCTGGAAAAGCTATCAGGCAGAACGCAATCGCGAGGCGCATGACTTAACCCTCACTACACCAATTATTTCAGGAGCTTGAGATCAGGCACTGACTTGAATGTGTCTCGTCCAGCTTGGTTAACTTCCATTCCGCACAGGAGCTGCGACACTCGTTTCGAAGCGAAAAATCCAGGCTTATCCCCACCTCCGAGATCATAATGCAGTGTATGTCCGGCCATGACATGCGCACGCGGATCGTACCGAGGGATTTGCTTGGGCTCGTTGGGAACATCCATGGTGACATGGACAGAGAATTTCCAGCTTTCTGGATGATTAGATGCCGGTATTCCGCCGGAATACTCCGCCCGTATTTCTTTTATATCAGATAGATACGTGTTGAGCGGCGCACAGTTTCGAAGAAAAATCTCTACGGCCCGCCGGATCTCGTTCTCAGAGGCTCCAGCACCAGTTGATTTGACGACAACGGGCGGACTAGCGGCAAGACTCTGCGAGGCAAACATGAGATTGCTCGGCACAGCAGCAGTGCCGAGCAGCAGTAAAATCTTCGGAGTCATGGCGTGCCTCAGGATCCTTCACCAACAGCGGGCGCGGTAGAGGCAGCCTCAGCTAGATCCGAGGAGGCCCTTCTGAGAAAGCCATTCAGTAAGGGCACCTCGGATCGCCTCTGGTCGCGATGGCTTCGGATCGGGCTGAGTAGCGATCCATGCATCGAGCGGCTCCAGTTGCTCTGCATGTAGCCTGACCTGCACAGGTACGCCCTGGCCGGTGGGAGCCGGGCCGCGCCGTTTCTTTGGTTGCAGGGTTTCTTGCGCAGCCATGAAAACCATGGTACCAGAGATGCGGCCCGACGGGAAGGTGGAAGCTCCCGCATCGGGCCTGACCAGCAACGTCGGTTGAGGACGTCCCATGGCTACCCATCACCCTACAACACCGGCACGAGCCGGTGAACGGTCTTGCTCGCCCAAACCACAGATCGGCCCCGTCACGCAGGCCCTGCGGGTCATGCTGGCAGCAGATCCGGACCAGCCCCGCATCCGCGCGCTGCGCCGCGCCATTGCCGATCGCATCGAGGCGGACATCGCGTTGCTCGACGCGCTGATGCCCGACTGCGATCTCGAAGACGGCCACGACACAGAGGGACTGACCGACGACAACGGCATCGGCGACATGGACGGGCTGAACGAGCAGTTCGCCGGCACCCGCTATGCAATCGGCGGGAGGTACGCTTGAGAGACGCGGCATCTGCCGTCAGGGGCATGGAATACCTGATCCGCGACTTCGCTCGCTACGGCGATCTCCTGGTGCTCCTCTCGACTACGGAAGGGGAGATTGACGGCGAGGTGCTTCGCCTCATCGGCTTCAAGATGGCCGTGGACGGCGAGAACCTGAACAAGCATTTCGATGACGCCTTGAAGCTCTTTCCTGCGGAGGCACGTCGATGAGCGAATCCGCGTCCCGTCGCGGCTTCCTCCGCGATCTCGCCACGCTTCCGCTCATCGGCGGCAGCGTGACGCTCATCGGCACCCCGACTGCGGTCGCCGCCCCCATCACGGAAAGCCTGCTCGACAGCTACGACGCTTGGCTTGAGTACGAGCGGCGCTGGCTTCAGTGGGAAAGGAATAAGGGCACCGAAGCCATCTATCGGATGCATCTGCCATTCGTGATGCAGATGTACGACGCCGAGCATCGACCGAAGGGCGAGCCCAGACCGTGCGACTACATTCCGGCGGCCAATGCCGGGGCACAGTTCCACGGCATGGGTGAGCCGCCCGCCTCGTCCCGCGCCGCTCTCGTGTTGAGCGCGGTCGGCTGCAACTGGCGGGAGGGCGGACTATGAGGCTATCTCCAGCCCGAGGAGCTTGGTCTGAAATCGCCGACATGGAAAGCGGCGTGAAGGATGTGGAACGGTACGGCCTCATCCTTCAGCACTTGGCCGAGTCCCCTTTCGCGCTTGAAGGGTCGGAATTGCACCTCGTTGCTGACTTGCTCAAAGCGCACGGCCAGAAGCTCGCTCAGCAGTGGAACGCTGCCCTTGCGGTAGCGGTCAGGTGTGAGGGCCGGTCATGCGATTGATTCGAGCCTATCACGCAATGGCGCACGTCCGGCTGGCGGTTGGCTTGCTTCACCTCTCGCTGGGCTTCGGCTGGCTCGGCGAGTGGCTGTGGCACCAAGCTAAAGGGCAGATGGACCGTGCTGCCGAGATCGCCACTCGAACGGGGATTGCACGTCAATAGCTCATGGCCCGGCCGCGCAGCGGCCGGAGGACTCGCCAACTTGGCGACTGCTTGCTCGGGCCGTCCCAACCTCACTGCCGTCCCGGTTCGCACACATCCGACATCGCTTTGTGGGTTCAGATGTGGGTAGAGCTACTGACTAAGGATCTAAACCAATGCAAAACAACAATATTTTCAGTGAAGCTGGCGGACGCTCCCTCCGCCAGTTTCAAGCCAGAGCTTTCGATCCCGACCGTCTCGTATCGACCCGGCAGTCCTGCCGATGCATGAGCCGCGCGACCTCGCTTCATCGCGAAAGACCGGGCTTCTCCTTCGTCCCCGCGCGCAACCACCTTGCCTTCGGATGGCGTAGGGCAGCGGCGGTCGACCGATCAG
>NZ_AP014809.1:835000-850000 GCF_002355515.1 Methylorubrum populi
CAGCCGGCAGCACGATGTGGTCGGCCATTCCCTCGACGCGGGTTCGCGCGACCGTGACGCGTCCGTCGTTCGGCCCCGGCAGCAGGAGGGAGGCCAGGGGATAGAGGCTGCGGCTGCCGGCGATGACGCCGAGCGGGTAATCGACCGGGCCGAACAGGCGCTCCTGCGTCGGCCCGCGCAACGTCACGAGTTCGGCGCCGGCCGGGCCGAAGAAGCGGCGATAGGGCGCGAGGCGGTGCAGCGCGTCGGCGACCTCGCTGCCGCCGTTGGGCGGTCCCAGCATCACCACCCGCCCGAGATGGTTCGGCCGGTGCCGGGCCAGGAGCACACGTGCGACGAGGCCGCCCATGGAGTGGGTGACGAGGTGGAGGCGTGTCACGTCGGTGCCGAAGGCCGCGACCGCGGGGGCGATCGTCTCGGCGATGTCGGCGAGCCCCAGCCGGCGGGCTGGATAGTCGAGATTGAGCGTGGCGTAGCCCGCCGCCGTCAGCCGCCGCTCCAGGGGACGCAGCGAGGCGGCCCGGCGGGCGATGCCGTGAAGGAGGAGGACGCCCTCGGTCACGGAAGCGGGGCCGTCGTGCGGCTGGCTTCGGCGAGGGTCGCGCCGAGGAGTTCGGCAAACCGCTCGACTGCCGGATCGGCAGCGCTCGGGCCACGAACCAAGCGAAGGCGCAGGCTCGGCAGCGGCGGCAGGCCCGCCTCGTCCGGATCGAGGGGGCGCAGCGATGGCGGCAACCCGTGCGGGGTGCGCAGGCCGACGCCGAGGCCGGCGGCCACCGCCGCCCACAGGCCCGCAAGGCCGGGGCTGCTGAAGGCGATGCGCCAGGGGACGCCGGCAGCGTCGAGAGCTTCGGTCGCGACGTGGCGGAAGAGGCAGGGCGGCCCGAACAGGGCGAGCGGCAGCGGACGTTGCGCGGCGAGCCCCGCATGCCCCCGCGGTCCGACCCAGACCATGGGCAGTTCGCTGACAAGCGTCCCCTCCCCCACCGCGGGAGCCGCGTCCCAGACCAGGGCGAGATCGAGGCGGCCAGCCTCCACCTCCGCCCGCAGGACCGCGTCGCGCTCCACATGCGCTTCGACCCGCACCGCCGGGTGCAGCCGGGCGAAGCGGGCGAGCACCGCCGGCAATTCCGTCTCGGTGAAATCCTGCGGCAGACCCAGCCGCACCCAGCCGGACAGGGCGGGCACGGCAACGGCGCTCACCGCCGCGTCGTTGAGATCGAGCAGGCGGCGGGCATAGCCGAGCAGCAATTCCCCCGGCTCGGTCAGCGCCAGCCCCCGGCCGTTCCGGCGCAAGAGGGGCTGGCCGACCTGATCCTCCAGCTTGCGCAGTTGCAGGCTGATCGCCGAGGGCGAGCGGCCCAGCCGGGTCGCGGCCTTCGCGAAGCTGCCGAGATCAATCCCCGTCACGAAGGTGCGCAGGACGTCCATGTCGAGGTTGATGGGCAGCGCCATCGTTCAGATTTTCCGAAGCGTTGATGAAGAACTACGCGATTTTCCTGAACGATGCTGCGCGGTTCAATCGAAAGCGTCAACGGCGGATCGGCCGCCGTCATCGGATCAGCGAGAACGCCATGCCCTTCATCAGAGTCACGATCGCCGGCCCGGAGACCGGGAGCGAGACGGTCGCCGCACTCCAGCGGGGAATCACCGCGTTGATGGCGGAGGTGCTCGGCAAGCGGGCGGATCTCACCGCCGTCCTGATCGAGCCGGCGCCGGCCGGCGGCTGGTCCGTCGGTGGCGCGGCGGTGACACCGGCAGCGCATGTCGAGGCGCGGGTGACGCAGGGCACCAACACGGCTGAGGAGAAGGCGCGGTTCGTGGCCGCGGCCCACGATCTCTTGGTGCGGATGCTGCCCGGGCCGTTGCCTCTGGCGACCTACGTCGTCGTGCAGGAGGTACCGGCGGAGGCCTGGGGTTATGGCGGCCTCACCCAGGCGGCGCGAGCGCAAGAGGCTGCAGCCCGGAAATAGGCCGGCGCCGTCGTGCGAACGGAAGCAGCGGATCGCGGCCGGCCCGGCTTCGATCCGCCGACATTTCCTGGCATCCTCGCCGCAGCGATTTGCACGGAGGGGGCGCGGGGTGCTGGCGGCGGAAAGCGGACCGCGTGACGGCCCCGCCGGTTCGGGCCGCCTCCTCCTGCTCTACGCGGCCCTCTATGGCGGGTACGGCGCGCTCTCGCCCTTTCTGCCGGCCTTCCTCGAAACGCGGGGGCTCGGACCGAGCGAGATCGGGACGCTGCTCTCCGCCGGGATGCTGGTGCGGCTTGCCGCCGGTCCGCTCGCCGGACGGTTCGCCGACCGCTCCGGCGCCGTGCGGGCCTTCCTCGCCGTCGGGCTCGCCCTCTCGGCGGCGCTGACCCTGGCCTTCCTCGGCGGCCAGGGATTCGTCGTGCTGCTCGCCGTCGCCCTCGCGCAGGCGGCGGCCACCGCGCCGCTCGCCCCGCTGGCCGATACGGTGGCGCTCGCCGGCAGCCGCGACGGCGCCGTCTATGGCCGCGTTCGCGCGGCCGGCTCGGCCGCCTTCATCGCCACCACCGTCCTCACCGGCCATCTCGTCGGGGTCTTCGGGCACGGCGTCGGCCCGCTCGCCTGCGGCCTCCTCTTCGCAGCGGGGGCGGCGCTGACGCGGCGGCTTCCGTCGGCCCCGGCCTCGGCGAACCCGGCCGGCGACGCGGGCGGCGGATTCGCTTCGCTCGCCGCGGATGCCCGCTTCCGCCGCCTCCTGCTCGCCGCCGCGCTGGTGATCGGTGCGCACGCCATGCACGACGCCTTCGCGGTCATCGTCTGGCAGGCCGCGGGCATCGCGCCGCGCGTTGCAGGGCTGCTCTGGGCCGAGGCGGTGGCGGCGGAGGTGGCGGTGTTCCTCTGGCTCGGGCCGCGGCTCATCGCGCGGTTCGGACCGGAGCGGGCGCTGGTCCTCGCCGCTCTGGCGGGCGCCCTGCGCTGGGCGGTGCAGGCGCAGACCTCCTGGCTGCCCGTCCTCGTCGGAATCCAGGCGCTGCACGGGCTCACCTTCGCGCTCCTGCACCTCGCCTGCCTGCAGTTCATCGTGGCGATCGTGCCGGAGCATCGCCGGGCGACGGCGCTCACGGTCTACGGCACCTTCGGCCTCGGTCTCGCTTCCGCGCTGATGACGCTGCTCTGCGGCCTCCTCTACGAACGGTTCGGCACGACGGGCTTCTGGGTCATGACCGCCGCGAGCCTGGCCGCCGTTCCCGTTGCGCGCGGCCTCCCCCGCATCCGATAAGGTGCCCGCCTTCGGTCCCTCATCGCATTCGCCTTCGCGATCCGGGACATATATAGAACAAATCAGGCAGCCCCCATGATTCCATGCCCGTCGTCGCCGACATCCTGATCCCGCTCGCCCTCGACACCGCCTACAGCTACGCGGTGCCGGCCGGGCTCGACCTCGCCGCGGGCGACATCGTGCAGGTGCCGCTGGGGCCGCGCGAGACGATCGGCGTGGTCTGGGGGCTCGACGAGCGGGCGTCGGGAGGAAACCTCAGGCCGGTGACGGGCCGGGTCGAGGCGCCGCCGCTCTCCGAATCCCTGCGCAAGCTGGTCGATTGGCTCGCCCGCTACACCCTGGCGCCGAAGGGCTCGGCGCTCGCCATGGCGCTGCGCCTGCCCGATGAGACCGCCCGCAACGAGGCGCCGCGGATCGGCGTGCGCCCGTCCGGCAAGCCGCCGGCCCGGCAGACGGTGGCCCGCGGCAAGGTGATGGCGGTGGCCGCCGACGGCGCCGTGCGCGGCAAGAGCGCGCTCGCCAAGGAGGCGGGCGTGTCGCTCAGCGTGGTCGATGGGCTGATCGACGACGGCGCGCTGGAGACGGTGGCGCTGATGCCGGAGCCCGTGGCCCTGCCGCCGGACCCGGACCATCCGCGGGTGCCGCTCTCGGAGGCGCAGGCGGAGGCCGCGCACGCCCTGATCGCGAACGCCGCCGCCCCGGCGGAGACGGTGACCGGTGAGACGGTCCTCCTCGAAGGCGTGACCGGCTCGGGCAAGACCGAGGTGTATTTCGAGGCGGTGGCCGAATGCGTGCGGCAGGGGCGGCAGGCCCTGGTGCTGATGCCGGAGATCGCGCTCACCGCGCAGTTCCTCGACCGCTTTGCCGGGCGCTTCGGCGTGCGGCCGGCCACCTGGCATTCCGGCGTCGGCGGCAAGCGCCGCGAGCGGCTGCGGGCGGGCGTGGCCGCGGGCGAGGTCTCGGTGGTGGTCGGCGCCCGCTCGGCCCTGTTCCTGCCGTTCCGCAATCTCGGCCTGATCGTGGTCGATGAGGAGCACGAGACCGCCTACAAGCAGGAGGACGGCGTCCACTACCACGCCCGCGACATGGCGGTGGTGCGCGGCAAGATCGAGGGCTGCCCGGTGGTGCTGGCCTCGGCGACGCCCTCGATCGAGTCGCGGGTCAACGCGCAAAGCGGGCGCTACCGCCACGTCGTGCTCCCCGGCCGTTTCGGCGGGCGGCCGCTGCCGGACATCGCGGCCATCGACATGCGCCTCGACAAGCCGGAGCGCGGGCGCTTCCTGTCGCCGCCGATGGTGAACGCGGTGAAGGCGACGCTGGCGGCGGGTGATCAGGCGCTGCTGTTCCTCAACCGCCGGGGCTACGCGCCGCTCACCCTGTGCCGGGCCTGCGGCCACCGCTACCAGTGCCGCAACTGCTCGACCTGGCTCGTCGAGCACCGCTTCCGCCGGGCGCTGGTCTGCCATCAATGCGGCTACGCCGAGCGCAAGCCCGAGGCCTGCACCGAGTGCGGCGCCTTCGACCACCTCACCCCCTGCGGGCCGGGCGTCGAGCGAATCGCCGAGGAAGTGGCCGAGCTGTTTCCCGAGCAGCGCATCGTCGTGCTGTCGAGCGACTTTCCCGGCGGTGCCGAGCGGCTGCGGCAGGAACTCGAGACCGTGGCGGCGGGCGAGTGCGACATCGTCATCGGCACGCAGCTCGTGGCCAAGGGCCACAACTTTCCGCACCTGACGCTGGTCGGCGTGCTCGATGCCGATATCGGCCTCACCTCCGGCGATCCGCGGGCGGCCGAGCGCACGTTCCAGCTGCTGCAGCAGGTGACGGGGCGCGCGGGGCGCGGCGAGCGGCCGGGGCGCGCCCTGGTCCAGACCTACCAGCCCGAGCACCCGGTCATCGCCGCCCTGCTCTCGGGCGATGCCGACCGATTCTACGAGGAAGAGATCTGGGCCCGCGAGGCGGCGGGGCTCCCGCCGTTCGGGCGGCTCGCGGCGCTGATCGTGTCGGGCGAGGAGCGGGAGAAGGCCGAGGCGCACGGCCAAGCCCTGGCGCGGGTTGCCGATCCGCCCGCCGGCGTCACCGTGCTCGGCCCGGCCGAGGCGCCGCTCGCCCTGGTACGCGGGCGCTGGCGCTTCCGGCTTCTGGTGAAGACCGAGCGCGGCATCGACGTGCAGAGTTATCTGCGGGACTGGCTCGCCCGCGGACCGAAGCCGCGGGGTAATCTCAAGGTCGCAATCGACGTGGACCCGCAGAGCTTTCTATAATCGGGTCCGTTCGCCGCCGGCTCGAGGTCACCACCCGGTCTCTGGCCCTCGGCTCAATCGAGGAGCGCCGCACCTTGCTGACCTACGAGAAGAAGCCCGATTCCGCGATCGCCGAGATCGTCGTCGATGGGAAGATCTCCGACGAGGAGATGAACGCGGTGATGACCGCGATGAAGGCGGACCTCGACAAGGGCGGCCGCCTCAAGCTCCTGGAAGACATCCGCAGCTTCGAGGGCATGGAGCCGGCGGCCTTCTTCAAAGATCCCCGCTTCGGCATCTCGATGATGAAGGGCGTGAGCCACGTGGCGCTCGTCACCGATGCGACCTGGCTGCGGGCCGTGGCCGAGACCTTCGGCTTCGTCTCGCCGGTGCAGATCAAGGTGTTCGAGCGCGCCCGCATCGGCGAGGCGCGGACCTGGCTCGAAGCGGCGGTCTGACGGGACGAGGCCGCGCCCGCACGAAAAAGGGCGGGCCTTGCGGGCCCGCCCCTCGCGTCAGAAAAATTCCGGTCCCGTCACTCGGCCGAGGCGGTGCGAACCGTATGACGCTTGGCCATCCAGCGGCCGGTGCAGAGGCCGCCCGAGACGCGCCACGTGCCGGAGCCCGAGCGAGTCTGGAGACGGCCCGAGGCGGTGCCGTTCGCCGCCGCCGTCGCGACGTTCAGGCCGACGCCGCCATCCGCCTCGACGCGGCCGGTCACCGTGGTGCCGCCGGAGGACGCGTTCGTGATCGGACGAACCTGCCCGTCCCGCACCGCGAGGGTGTAGCTGTACTGCGCGTCGCACAATCCGCTCTCGGTCACGAGCTGGACCGACCATGTCCCGTCGAAATCCCCCGCCATCGCCGGCGAGACGAGCGCGGCGGCCAGAGCGGCGGTGAGGGCGAACTTGGGCATGCGTGATCCAACTCAGCGACGAGGGTGAACGTACGGTGCGCCGTCGCCCGCGCTGTCCGTACCGCCAATCTGTGAGATGCCCGCACTCTACGCGAACAAGAGGCGATAATATGACGGCAACCGATGCCTCGGTTTCCGACAATTCACGACTGTTCGAGGAACAAATTACGCGCAGCCAGCGAGGAGGTCCCGACACCTGTGGCTTTTGCGCACGTCAGTGTTGCAAGCTGAGCTTTATAAGCTCTTGAACAATTCCATGACGATTGGGCAAAGCAGCCAATCTCGAGCGTCGAGCGAATCGAATAGCCCCGCTTGATTGACAGAGGCGGCGCTTACCGTGGCCGTACGGATGCGCCGCAGGTCGCCTCGGACGCGGATACGCTGGGAGGCCATGCCGCGACGCGTTCTCTCGGCGAGGCTTTCGCATTGGCCCGATAGGAGACCCTTTCGGAAACGGATGCTGCAGAACCCGGAGCCGCGGTGATCGGCTGGGGTTCAGGCGGAGGGTTCGGAGAGCCGCGCCCGGTGGCGGTCGAGGGCGTCGAGCAGGATCGGCATGAAGGCGGAGGATGCATTGAGGCCCGCCACGCCTTGCCCGAGGCGGTCGAGCGCCTGGATCTGCGCCTCGAGACCGTCATACGCGGCGAGATAGGCCCAGATCGCCTCGTCGGCCTCGCCGACCTGGACCGGCTGCTCGGAGGCGAGCAGGGCCGAGAAGAGATCGAAGGTTTTGTCCAGGCTCGCCACGTCGGCTCCTCTCGGCGCATCCACGGGGATCGGCTGGGACGCGCTCCGCCGAGTTGGGGACCGGTTCGGCAGGGGAGCGCGTCCGCGGGTGGGTCCGTCTCAGCGGTGGCGGCTGCCGCCGATGAGGCTCGCCGCGGCGGCGAGCCCGACGCCGGCGACGACCGCCGCGGTGGTCAGCGGGTGGAGCGCGGAGCGCGTGTAGAGGCTGCGCCGCATCACGTAGCCCGGATGGCTCCCGGCGGTGCGCCCACCGGTGCCCGCCCGGTAGAGCGACCCTTCCGGGTCGCGGGGCGGCTCCTCGCGCTGCTGCAGGCCCGCCATGCTGCTCCCAACCGTGTCGAAGACGCGGGGCGCGACGGCCTGGGCCGCGCTCATGATCCGGCCGCCGCCACCGATATAGATGTCGCGGCGGGGATGCACCGCGGCGTGAAGGATCGCCTCGGCGACCTCCTCGGTGCGGTAGACCGGCGGCGGCAGCTTCGGCTCGCGGTCGGTGTAGTTGCGGGCATTCGCCGGGAAGGGCGTGTCGATCGCCGCCGGCTTGATCAGGGTGACCGCGACCGGCGCCCCCTCCTCCTTCAGCTCGATGCGCAGGGAGTCGGTGAAGCCTTTGATGGCGTGCTTGCTCGCGCTGTACATGCCCTGGAGCGGGAAGGCGACGTCGGAGGCGACGCTGCCGAGATTGATCAGCGTGCCGCCGCTGTCCTTCAGATGCGGCAGGGCGACGAGCGAGCCGTAGACCACGCCCCAGAAGTTGACGTCGAACAGGCGCCGGTGATCGCCGTCCTCGATCTCTTCGAGCCGTCCGATGATCGAGAGCCCGGCATCGTTCACCCAGGTGTCGATGCGGCCGTAGCGCTCGATCGTGGTCCGGGCCAGGGCCTCGACCTGGGCGCGGTCGGAGACATCGGTGACGACGTCGAGCGCCTCTCCGCCCTGCCGTTCGATTTCGGCCCGGATCTCGGCCAGGGCGTCCCCGTTGCGGGCGGCGAGCACGACCCGGGCGCCGCGCGCCGCGGCCATGCGCGCGGTCGCAAGCCCGATGCCGCTCGAGGCGCCGGTGATAACGATGACCTGCTGGTCGAGCGGCTTCTTGGCAGCGCTCGGCATGCGCATCTCCTGTCTCGTGAAGCGGCCGGGCGTTCGACGCGCAAGCGTCGTCCCGGAGAGTGTCAGCCGGTGAACCCGGCCGCCAACGGCTCAGTTTCTCGCGATTTGAGGAGAGCGGCGCCGGATTACCGGCGGTCGACCGCAAAAGTCAGCGCGACACGTCAGCTCCAACCGTCGAGGATCTCGGCGGTCGGGGCCGTCTCGATCTGCTCGCCGAAGCGGCTCTGATAGAGGAACATCATCGCGTCGTAGGTCTGATCGGCCGACGAGCAGACCGCGTCGCAGGCGACGATGACGCGGTAGCCGCGATCGACCGCGCCGAGGATGGTGGCGAGCACGCAGACATCGGTCTCGCCCCCCGTCACCACGAGGGTGTCGATGCCTTTCGCCTCCAGCATCCGCTCCAGATCGGGCCCCATCCAGGGCGAGTAGACGAGCTTGTCGACGACCTTGGCCGGCGGCACGAACCGGGTCAGGCTCGGCATCAGCTCGACCATCTCCGGCCCGAGCGCATCGAGCGTCATCTTGGGCCAGTGCTCGTAGTAGCGCCGCCACGCGCCCCGCCCCTCCTCGGCCGAGCGGATCGGCACGAAGCGGGTGAAGACGGTCCGCTCCGGATGGGCGGCGGCGAGGCGCTCGATGTTCGGCAGGATGCGGGCGAGCCAGGGCGTGTGCCAGTCGGTCTCCTCGGAGAACATCCGCTGCGCGTCGACGCAGAGATGGGCGGCCCGCGGGCCGAGTTCACCGAATTTCAGGCCGTCCTTGCCTGCCATGGCTCGCTCCAGATTCCCTTTTCCTCGTCTTTGCTCGGCTCAGTTCGGGTGGAAGACGACCTTCACGCAGCCATCCTTCTTGTCGCGGAAGGTCTTGTAGAGGTCGGGACCGTCGGCGAGGTCGGTGGAGCGGTGGGTGATCAGCGAGGCGGTGTCGAACTTGCCCTGCTGGATCAGCTTGGTCAGCGGTTCGAGGTAGCGCTTCACGTGCGTCTGGCCGCTCTTCATGGTGAGCCCCTTCTGCACGATCGCGCCCATATTGACGGGGATCGGCCCGCCATAGACGCCGGGCACCGAGACGATGCCGCAGGGCCGCACCGCCCGGATCGCCTCCATCAGCGCGTAGGGCCGCTCGGTCGAGGTCAGCTTCTCCTGCAGCGTCGAGATCACGCTGGAGAGGCCGTGCCCGGCACTGGCCTCCATGCCGACGCAGTCGATCACGCCGTCGGCGCCCTCGCCGCGGCTGATCTCCTTGATGCGCTCGAACACGTCTTCCTTGGCGAAGTCGATGATGTCGGTCGCGCCGTATTTCGTGGCCAGCGCAAGGCGCTCCGGCACCGTGTCGATGGCGATGATCCGCTCGGCGCCCATGATCTGGGCGGACTGGATCGCGAACAGCCCGACGGGCCCCGCGCCCCACACGGCGATGATCTCACCGCCCTTGATCTCGCAATGCTCGGCGCCCTGCCAGCCGGTGGGCAGGATGTCGGTGAGGAACAGGACGGATTCGTCGTCCATGCCGTCGGGCACCTTCATCGGCGCGACGTCGGCCATCGGCACGCGCACGTACTCGGCTTGGCCTCCCCAGTAGCCGCCGGTGATGTGCGAGTAGCCGAACAGGCCGGCGGTGGTGAAGCCGAACTGCGCCGCCGCCATCTCGGCATTGCGGTTCGAGCGCTGGCAGACCGACCAGTTGCCGAGCTTGCACTGGCGGCACTCGCCGCAATTGATGTTGAAGGGCACGACGATGCGGTCGCCCTTCTTGAATTTGGTGAAGCCCGGCGCGGTCTCGACCACCTCGCCCATGAATTCGTGCCCGAGCACGTCGCCCGATTTCATCGTCGGCATCTGCCCGTCCATCAGGTGGAGGTCGGAGCCGCAGATCGCGCAGGAGGTGACCTTGATGATGACGTCGCGGGACTCCTCGATCGACGGGTCTGGCACCGTGTCGCAGCGGATGTCGCCTTTGCCGTGCCAGCACAATGCCTTCATGAAACGTCCTCGCGGTTCGACCGGTGATGCCACCGGGGCATCGCCGCAGGAAACCCCGAGCGCGTACGGCCAAGTTCCGTCGAGGATATCGGCCGCTACAGTTTGACCCCGAGCCAGCGGTTCACCCGCGTCACCAGCCAGACCGTTACGATGGCCACGCTCACGCCCCAGCCGACCTCCAGCACCCGCGAACCCGCCATGCGCTCCACCGGCCCGAGATGGGGCACGAGCAGGATGATCGTGGCGGTGATGCCGGACAGGCGGCAGGCGCTCGCCACGTTGAGGAGCCAGCAGGCGAGAATCGCCAGCACCACGCCCAAAGCGTAGGTCGGCACGGACGGTCCCAGGGTGAGGTAGGCGGCGAGCCCGATGAGGCCGCCGATGGCGGCGCCGGTGAACTGGTCCCGGGCGGTGGAGCGGGTCGCGCCGAATTCGGTCTGGGCCACGGCGACCGCGGTGATCGCCGCCCAGAATCCCTCCTGCAGGCCGAGAAGCTGGGTCGGCAGATAGGCGGCGATGGCCGCGACCGACGACATGATCCCGTGGGCGAGGCCGCCGGCGAAGCGGCGGCGCAGGGGCAGACGCTTGTGGAGCCGCGTGACCTGATCCCGCAGCCAGCGGATGCGGCTGGTGTCGCGATCGGCCCGGCGCGCCGTCTCGGCGGTGGATTCCTGCCGCGCGTCGTCCGGGGCGGCCCGCTCGCTTCCCATCTGATCCTCCCCGTGACGCAACGCCTGATCGGTCGGCATCCGCTCGTTCTCTCCTTGAGATTCGCCACGTCTGAGGGCTGCGCGGCGCCCATGATCGCGCCCCGGCGGCTCGGCGGGCGATGACCCCCATGCATCGAAACACGGCGCGAGACCGATGGGGCGGGTCAAATTTCCGTCGAACTCCCCCAGCCCGGCGGGGTTGTCCGGGCATTCCCCGACATCCCGACGCGTACGCCCCCACGCGTCCCATCCAAGACACCGGAGCCCGGCTCATGGAATCCTTTCCCAAGCCTCCCTTCCCCGATCAGCCGCAGCCGATGCCCGGCGCGACGCGGGCGATGGACCCGAAGCCGGACCACGGCGAGACGAGCTACAAAGGGTCCGGCCGCCTGGAGGGCAAGAAGGCGATCGTCACCGGCGGCGATTCCGGGATCGGCCGCGCCGTTGCGATCGCCTTTGCCCGCGAGGGCGCCGACGTGCTGATCTCCTATCTCGACGAGGAGGAGGACGCCGCCGAGACGCGCCGTCTGATCGAGGAGGCCGGACGCAAGGCCGTGTTGGTGCCGGGCAATATCGGC
The DNA here is from genome assembly GCF_002355515.1 of Methylorubrum populi. Classification (NCBI taxonomy): domain Bacteria; kingdom Pseudomonadati; phylum Pseudomonadota; class Alphaproteobacteria; order Hyphomicrobiales; family Methylobacteriaceae; genus Methylorubrum; species Methylorubrum populi. The sequence continues at coordinate 846,536 of NZ_AP014809.1, forward strand.
GAGGCCGCCCATTGCAGGCGGATCGTCGAGCGGGCGGTGGAGGCCTTCGGGCGGATCGACGTGCTCGTCAACAACGCCGCGCATCAGGCGACCTTCACCGCCCCGGAAGAGATCTCCGACGAGGAGTGGGAGAAGACCTTCCAGGTGAACATCCACGCGATGTTCTACCTGACCAAGGCGGCGCTGCCGCATATGGGCGAGGGCGCATCCATCATCAACACGACCTCGGTCAACGCCGACACGCCGAGCCCGCAACTGCTCGCCTACGCTACCACCAAGGGGGCAATCCAGAATTACACCGGCGGCCTCGCGCAGATGCTGGCCGAGCGGGGCATTCGCGTGAACTGCGTCGCGCCGGGGCCGATCTGGACGCCGCTGATCCCCTCGACCATGCCGACCGAGAAGGTGAAGCAGTTCGGCTCGCAGGTGCCGATGAAGCGGCCGGGCCAGCCGAAGGAACTCGCGCCGGTCTACGTGATGCTGGCCTCCGACGAGTCGAGCTACGTCTCCGGCGCCACGGTGGCGGTGACCGGCGGCAAGCCGATCCTTTGATTTGTTCCGCAGTACCGAAGGGACGCGTCCGCTCCTCCGGGTCGGACGCCGTGGCCGGGAGTCCGCCTTGAAGAACCTGCACGGAGCCGTCGTCGTCATCGCCGGCGCATCGAGCGGCATCGGCCGCGCCGCCGCCCTCGCCTTCGCCCGGGCCGGCGCCCACGTCGTCGTCGCGGCCCGGCGCCGGGAGCCGCTCGAACGGCTCGCGGAGGAGTGCGGCCGCATCGGTCCGGCGGCGCTCGCCGTGCCCACCGACGTCACCGATCCGCAGGCGGTCGAGGCCCTGGCCCGCGCGGCGGAGGAGCGCTTCGGCCGCATCGACGCCTGGATCAACAATGCCGGCACCGGCGTGTTCGGCCCGTTCCAGGATGCGCCGCTCGACCTGCATCGCCGCACCGTCGAGGTGAACCTGTTCGGCGCCATGCACGGCGCCTACGCCGTCCTGCCCCGCTTCCTCGAACGGGAGCGGGGCGTTCTCGTCAACATGGTCTCGTTGGGCGGCTGGGCGCCGGCCCCGTTCGCCGCCGCCTACACCGCGAGCAAGTTCGGCCTGCGCGGCTTCTCGGCCAGCCTGCGCCAGGAGGTGCGGCGCTTCCCCCACATCCATGTCTGCGCGGTGTTTCCGGCCATGGTCGACACGCCGGGCTTCGTGCACGGCGCCAACGTCTCCGGCCGCACCCTCGACCCCGGCCCGATGCTCTACGCTCCGGAGGAGGTCGCCGAGACCCTCGTCCACGTCGTGCGCCATCCCCGCGACGAGATCGCGGTGGGCTGGCCCGCCCGCGCGGCCCAGGCCGCCTACGCGCTGGCGCCGGGACCGACCGAGCACCTGATGGGCCTTGCCCTCAACCGGACCCTCGACCGGGCCCGCCCCGCCCCCAAGACACACGGGGCGTTGCGCGCGCCGGTCCGCGAGGGCACGGCGTCGGACGGAGGCTGGCTCGCGCGCAAACGCCTGCCCTCGGCCTCGACCTTGAGCGGAATCGGCGTGGCCGTCCTCGGCGCCGGTGCAGCCCTGGCTCTCGGGAGCCTGCTCGGCGGCCGTTCCGAACGATCGGGACGGTGAACGCGAACGCCGCCGAGAAAACCCCCGGTTAAGCCTAAGCCCCTATCACCGGCCCATCGAGCCTGGTGATGAAAGGAGCGCCGATGACCAGGGACCAACTCGCGACCGAACTGAAGCGCATGGCCTCCTCGCAGGTCAGCGACATCGAGCGCGCGGTCAAGGCGGGCCACAAGACCATCGCCCTGAACGAACTGGCCGACCTCGACCGTCAGCTCAAGGCGCTCGCCGCCGCCCTCAAGGCCAAGCCCGTCGTCCGGGCCTGAGCCCGCATATCAACGCACCATCGAATCGATCGGACTGCCACGGCCCCCGCCCCCGGGCGGAGGCCGCGCCCGCCCGATGGATCCCGACGACCCATCCGCCTCAGCGGTCGCGGCCGAGCAGCACCAGCCAGCCGATGCCGAGCATCGCTACGGTCATACCGATGATGACGAAGGCCGGCGTGCCGAGGTCGATCAGCCGCGGTGCGAGCTGGGTGGCGAAGGCCGCCACGACGAGGCCGACGGCGACCCGCGCCGCGCCGCGCTCGATGCCGCGCACCAGCTTGTCCATTCCCTTCAGCTCAATCTCGACGGTGACGCGCCCCTGCTTGAGCCGCACCAGCATGAGGTGGATCAGCGTCGGCAGTTCGGAGGCTGCGCCGTAGAGGCCGCTCCCGAGCGACTCCGCCTTGCGCATCAGCCCCCGCAGAGAGAACTGCGAGCGCATGCTCGCCCGCACGGTGGGCCCGGCGGCGGCGAACAGATCGAAACCCGGATCGAGCTGCCGCATCACGCCGTCGGCGGTGACGAGCCCCTTGAACAGGATCGCGAGATCGGTCGGCATCGCGAGGTCGTTCTCGCGCGCCATGGTCATGAAGTCGGTGAGCACGAGCCCGAGATTGAGCGGGATCGAGGAATGGGCCTGCACGAAGTTCTGGGCGGACTGCTCCAGCTTGCTCAGGTCCGGGTTCGAGGTACCGGTCCAGTCGAGCAAGGTCGCCATCAGGCCGTCGACGTCCTGCTTGAGCATCGCGCCGATCAGGACGAGCAGTTGCTGACGCCGTTTCTGCGACAAACGTCCGACGATGCCGAAATCGATGAAGCCGATGCGGTTGCCGGGCAGGATCAGCAGGTTGCCGGGATGGGGGTCGGCATGGAACACGCCCTCGATCAGCGCCATGCGCAGGAAGGCGTCGCAGCCCTTCTGCGCCAGCGCCTTCTTGTCCGCATCCATCGCCCGCAGGGCGGCGGCGTCGTTCGGCGAGATGCCGTGGATGAACTCTTGGACGAGCACCCGCTCGGAGCACCATTCCCAGAAGATTTTCGGGATAACGATGTCGTCGCGCCCGGCGAAGATTTCCGCGATCATCTCGCAGTTGCGGGCCTCGTTGAGCAGGTCGAGCTCGCCGTTCAGACCGTTGGCGAGGTGGCGCATCTGCTCCTGAGGCTGGTAGCGGGCCATCTCCGGCCATTCCGCCTCGACGATGCGGGCGCCGTGCGCCATCAGCCGCAGGTCCGCCTCGATGATCTTGCGCAGGCCCGGCCGCAGGACCTTGACGACGACCTCCTCGCCGGAATGCAGGCGCGCCCGGTAGACCTGGGCGATCGAGGCGGACGCGATCGGGTTGAGATCGAACTCCGCGAACACCTCCTGGGGCGGCGCCCCGAGATCGGCCTCGAGTTGCGGGCCGATCAACGCCCACGGCACCGGTTTGACTTGGCTGTGCAGCTTCTCCAGCTCGTCGGTCCAGACCGGCGAGAGCAGGTCGGGCCGGCTTGCCAGGATCTGGCCGAACTTGATGAAGGTCGGCCCCAATGTCTCGATGGCGCGGCGCAGCCGCTCGGGCTGGGACAGCCGCGTGACGT